>JALYZL010000489.1 GCA_030948875.1 Actinomycetota bacterium | reverse complement strand
CGCTGAGCACGCCCACGCGCTTGTGATTGCGGGCCAGGGCAGCGCCGCTACTGATCTCGCGAAAACTCCCGTCGTTGATCTGCAAGCGAGGAAGCTCGGCGATGTGATCGGTCTCCGCGATCCCCGTGTGGGCGATCAGTGTGTCTGGATCCACCAGCGGCGCGCACCAGCGTTCGAAGCCGATCGTCCCCTTGAGCTCGGCGATGACCTCGCGCCGCAGCGAATCGACGTCCTCGGCTGAATCAGCCAGCAGCGCTAGCCGTTCGCGGCATCGTGAGCGTGCACGCTCGGTCGCCATCCCTCGAACAGTAGAGCGACCCTCTCCCGCGGGCAATCCCAGCCGGCTGGGATGTTGCCCTAGATCCCGCTCGGTTGGGATAGGCAGATCACGGCGCCATGGCGACCCTTTGGCAAGCTCAGAGACAAGGAGGCTGGACGATGACTGACTCGCCGCTGCACCCAACCGCACCCGTGGCCTCGGCCGGACACGCGAGGAGTGACTTTCCGAACCGAACCGAGGATCCGTGTCCACTCGGGCGTCGAAAGCTCGGCTCAGGTGGACCCACGGTGTCGGCCATCGGATTGGGCTGCATGGGTATGACTGGCTTCTACGGACAGCTCGACGACGCAGAGTCGCTCCGAACACTGCACAGAGCCCTGGAGTTCGACTGCAGTTTCTGGGATAGCTCCGATGCCTACGGACCGCACACCAACGAACGACTGATCGCCCGCGTGCTCGGCACTCGTCGCGAGCGAATATTCATCGCGACCAAGTTCGGGATCAGCATTGACCCGCGAACCCTGCGACGCTCAGTCGACGGCAGCCCAGCCAATGCTCGCCGCTCCTGTGACGCGTCGCTCATGCGTCTCGGCGTCGAGCAGATCGACCTCTACTACCCACATCGCGTCGACCCGGCGACTCCGATCGAGGAAACCATCGGTGCGATGGCAGAACTCGTAAGAGAAGGCAAGGTCCGCCACCTCGGTCTCTCCGAACCCGGCGCGGACACAATCCGCCGAGCGCACAGCGTGCACCCGATCACCGCGGTACAGATCGAGTACTCGCTCTGGAGCCGCGACGTCGAGGCTGAGATCCTGCCCGTCGTGCGCGAACTCGGCATCGGCCTCGTCGCTTACGCGCCTCTCGGGCATGGATTTCTCACCGGTTGCTACCGCGATCCACAGAACCTCGCAGAACGCGACTTTCGCCGCAGCCAGCCACGGTTCGCCCAGCAAAACCTCACCCACAACCTGCACCTGGTTGACGCGATCGCGCAACTCGCAGCCGAGAAAGGGATCACTTCAGCCCAGCTCGCGATCGCCTGGGTACTTCACCAGGGCGACGACGTCGTGCCGCTCGTAGGCACCAAGCGCGTGAAATACCTGGATGAGAACGTCGCCGCGGCTGCCGTCCGCCTTGGCCCCGACGAACTCGCTCACATCAACGAAGCCTTCCCTCAGCCCAGCGGAGAGCGCTATGACCCCGTCGGCATGCGCTCCGTAGGCATTTGAACCGAGGCCGGCCCGCGGCAGATCGGTCTGGATTTTCAGCCGCGAAGCGGCAAACGAACCGAACTTCCAAGCCGAAACCGTCCAGCTCACCGTTTCTCGAAGCGGTGAGAACGTATGGCTTGACGGCGGCGCGATCGTCCACAGCTCACTGGCGAAGCGGCCGATGTCACCGCATAGCGGTGCCGAAGCGCTGCCGCTGTTGCTGGTAGGGCTAGCGTGGGGCGGAGGGTAGGCGGTGGTTGTCGAAGGGGTGTTGTTGCGTGATCTGATCGAGGGCGTCTCGGAGGGATTGGAACTTTCGTGGGCCGAGTCGCTTCGCCCAGTCGCTCTCGATCTGGGCATGGATGCTCCTGATCGTCCGCATGAGCTTGTGGCCGCGGTTCGTGAGCCGGATGACGCGTCCGCGGCCATCCTGATGGCCGGGCTCGCGCGTGATGTAGCCCCATCGGTCGAGGTCATTGAGCAGCGGGTTGATCGCCTGTTTGCTGGTGGCGAGCGACCGTGCGAGCTCGGTGGGGCGTACGCCGTCGACGCCAGGGAACTGCAGCAGCCGAAAGTGCGCGGGGTGCAACTCTGGATACCCGGCGGCCGCAGTTCGCTCGTAAACGGTGCCGTAGACGACCTTGTGCGCGGCGCGCAGCAGCGCGCCAATCCGTGGGTCGGTCGAGCCGTTGTCGCTGACGGTTGACAAGCTCGTCATTGTACCTTTACTAGTTCGTATAGTGTACTTTACGAGTCGCCATACATGAGCGGAGAGGAACCATGACCAACCAGACCAACGCGCTTGCGTTCGCGCAGGACGCAGATCACGCGGAAGCGCTGTGGTGCTTCGCGGAGCTACAAGTAATCCTCGCCGGCGGTGGGCGCACGGGGGAGGCGTTCTCGGTGGTTGAGCACGAAGCACCGCAGGGGCATTCGCCTCCGTGGCATCGGCAGCCCGGCGACGACGAGACGTTCTACGTGCTCGACGGGGACCTCAGCTTCTGGGTCGAGGATCCCGTCAAGCCGCCGAGTCGAGCCGGTTCTGGCGGGCTTGTGTTCATCCCCCGCGGCACACCGCACTCGTTCCGGGTCGAGTCCGCGACCGCGCGCTGGCTAACGATCAACACGCCCGCAGGCCACGAGCGCTTCTACCGCGCAAGCGGCGTGCCGGCCACGCAACGAACGCTCCCACCATCTGGCGAACCCGACATGGCAAGAGTCCAGACAGCGGCGCGCGAACACGGCGTCGAGCTGCTCGGACCGCCACCAGGCGCCACGCGATGACGGTCCCGATAACCGAGTCGCCGAACAGACAAACACCGGGGTCCCGTACGGCGCGATTCCCCTTTCTCTGGGATAGACACCCGCGCGAACGCCTCCTACGGTCCGCTGGAAATCCCACCGATTAGGAGCGTCCGTGAAGGTCACGCAGCTCATCTCGGCGATCGTCGCGGCCAGCCTCACCGCCGGCGCGCTCGCGGCCTGCGGCAGCAACTCGAACGCCGGAACCGCCTCAGGGTCGGCTGCACGACCCGCAAGCGTCGCCGCTTCTAGCGCGACCTCGGTTTCGAGGACCTCGGCTGCCCCGCGCTCAGCGGCTGGCTCGGCACTACCGGCCGGCCTCGCTGCCCAGGGGGCGGTGGTTCGGCAATGCCAGATCACCAGCCACAGCAAAGCGGAGTTTGGGTCCTGCTTGAACGCCCACGGTTTCCGCGTCGGGCCTCCGCCCGCAGGTCGGACGAAGTTCGACGCCTGCCTAAAGCAGGCCCACAACTCCGCAGACGAAGCCACCCAGCTGCATCAATGCGCGCAGCTCATCTCGACGCCCTGATCGCCGCCACCAGCCCCTCAGACTGGACTCAAACGATGCGCACAGTACTGATCAGACTCGCCGCGACGACCATGATCGCCACTGCGGTCGCTGTCCCGGCGGGGGCGCGGGGCCACCGGCCCCGGCGGCTGCCCGAGCCGCCGATCCGATTCTGCGATCACGTCAAGGCCGACGTCGAGGCGCTCGCTCGGCGCGGAGGGGGCGTTCCCGGGTTCTGGTACTGGCGCATGGGGCCCGATCGAACCGTGGCAGGACCGCTGCATTACCCTACGCGACCGGGACCCTCGGCGAGAGCTACAGCGTCTCGCTAAACGACGAGTGCTCACCCCACGCGGTGAGCTTCATCCTCGGGTGGTGTACGACGACGTGGTCGAGCACGGCGCCGTGAAGCCAGCCGCCAACACGCTGCTGCGCTCTCGCAACGGGTACGTCTGCGACGTTCAGAACGCACGCTTCGGCCCGGCACCGGCGTACTTTCCGTTCTTCAAGGCCGACTGCCGAATGCCGATCGGCACGAAGGTCATCCATTTCGCCGTGGCTCCCGACCTGCACCTGCCACCACAACTCCCTACGACGGGCCGGCAGACGCCAACTCCAGCCGCGTCAGCCATGAGCCGATGTCCCCCGACCAGCTCCCCGGCGTGACGGCACCCGCTACCTGACCGCAGCCCCAATCCAAATGGCGGGGGCTGCCCACAACCCAGAAGCGTCTCGTTTGCAGGCGGGCGCGAACCTGCTACAGACTGGGAGTCTCAAGCGCCCACAGC
>JALYZL010000477.1 GCA_030948875.1 Actinomycetota bacterium | reverse complement strand
CCGCGGCGACCCGCTCCGACCCCGCCCGCTCGAGCATCCTGGCGATCCGAGCGTGGGCGTACTGCACGTAGTAGACGGGGTTCTCTGATGACTCCCGGCGTGCCAGCTCGACGTCGAGGTCGACCGTCCGGTCGTGCGAGCGCTGAAGCATGAAGAAGCGCGTGGCGTCGACGCCGATCTCGTCGAGGAGCTCGTCGAGCGTGACAAACTCGCCCCGGCGCTTGGACATCGCGGCCTTCTGGGTTCCCTCGACGAGGTGGACGAACTGCAGCAGCGGCAGTTCGATCGCGCCGGGATCGCCGCCGAGGGCCGCGAACGCGGCCTTCAGGCGGACGGCGTACCCGTGATGGTCGGCACCCATCGGGTTGACCTGGCGCTCGAACCCCCGCTCGCGCTTGTTGAGCAGATAGGCAACGTCTGCCGCTAAATACGTAGGCGCGCCGCCCGAGCGCACGAGCACGCGATCCTTGTCGTCCCCGAACGTCGTCGTACGCAGCCACAGCGCTCCCTCGGTGCGATAGGCGTGGCCGCCCTCCACGAGCTCCGCGAGTGCCCGTTCGACAGCGCTCGGTGATCCTTCGTGGAGGAGGCGCTCGCTGAAGAAGCTGTCGAAGCGGACGCCGTAGCGCTCGAGGGTCTTCTTGACCTGCGCCAGCAGCAGCTCCACCGCCTGCGCGGCGACGACGTCCGGGTCGGCGTCGGCGGCACCGGGGATCTGTTCGGCGAGGTCGGCGACGTAGTCGCCCTCGTAGCCGCCGTCGGGCACGGGCGCGCCCAGCGCGCGGGCGCGGACCGACTCTCCGAGCAGGCGAATCTGCCCGCCGGCGTCGTTGAAGTAGTACTCGGTCTGCACCGTGTGTCCGTGGAAGGAGAGGATCCGAGCGAGCGCGTCCCCGTAGGCGGCGTGACGGCCGCTGGCCGCTACCAGCGGGCCTGTCGGGTTGGCGGAGACGAACTCGACGAGCATGCGCTCGGGAGCCTCGGCGCCGCCGGCGCCGAATCGCTTCCCGGCCGCGAGCATGGTGGCGACGGCACGGCGGTGCCACTGGTCGGAGAGGAAGAGGTTGAGGAATCCCGGCCCGGCGACCTCGGTGCGGTCGAGCGCCGAGCCGAGGCCCTTGGCGAGCACGCCCGCCACGCGCTCGGCGATCTCGCGGGGCGGGGCGCCGAGCGCGGGCGCGAGCAGCATGCCCGCGTTGGTCGAGTAGTCGCCGAGCCCGGCGCGCTTGGGCTGCTCGAGGGTGGGGGGGACCGGCAGCCCGTGCGCGGGGCCGCTGACGGCGGTAGCCGCGTCGTGCACGGCGACGCGCAACTCTCCGAGCGGGTCGCTCGCGCTCACGTCGCCTGGGCGCCCAGGGGCTGGAAGATCCCCTCGAGGCGTTCGATCGCGTCGGGGGTGCCGAGGGCGAGAAGCTTGTCTCCGGGCTCGAGCACGGTCCCCAGCGACGGCTGCGTCTCCAGCTCCCCGTCGGGGCGGCGGACGGCAACGATGAGCGAGGCGCCGCGCACGTCGTCGATCGTCTGCCCTGCGCCCTCGCACCGGGGCGGCACGTCGATCTCCTCCATCCGGTAGTCGGAGGCGGCGACGGCCATCGCCACCTGGGGATGGAGGGCCACGCGGGCCATCTCCGAGCCGGAGGTCTTGTAGGGGGAGATCACCCGGTCGGCGCCCGCGCGCAGGAGCTTCTTCTCCGAGTCCTCGGCCGAGGCGCGGGCGATGATGAGGATGTCGGAGCGCAGCTCGCGGGCGGTCAGGGTGATGAAGATGTTCTCGGCGTCCGAGTCGACGCAGGCGATCACGCCCTGGGCGCGCTCGATTCCCGCCTGCATGAGCACGTCGTCGTCCGAGGCCGAGGCGTCGATGTAGGGCAACCCGATCGCCAGCGCGTGCTCGCGGTTGTCCGGGTTGACGTCGATGACGACGTAGCGCGCGCCGGCCGCGCGCAGGTCGCGCACGACCTGGCGCCCCACGCGCCCGTAGCCGCAGATCAGGTAGTGGTCAGTGGTGGAGTCGATCATCTTCTGCATGCGCCGCTCTTCGATCAGGCCGCTGAGCCGGCCCGAGACGAAGAACTCGGCGACGGTCGCGAGGGCATAGAAGAGCGTACCTATGCCGAAGATCTCGAGAACGACCTGCAAGACGCGCCCGCCGGTGTCCCGCGGTTCGGAAATGTTGCCGAGCGTGGTCACCGTGTTCAACGTCAGGTCGAACCCGTACGCGGGCGAGACGTGCTCGATGATCGCGAAGCCGAACATCCCGATCACGATCATCACCGCGAGCGCCCCGATGAGGATGATCAGGCGGCGCGTGAACTGCGCCAGCTCGCGGCGCGCACGCCGGCGCTGATCGCGCAGCAGGTGGTGGTGCGCTAGCTGTGAGGGTGGGTCCGGCACGGCGGTGAGCGTACCTGCGCGACCGTGGCGCGTCAGTAGTGATAGGGCTCGCCCGCGAGGATCTTGTGGGCGCGGTAGAGCTGCTCGAGGAGGACGACGCGGGCCAGCTGGTGCGGAAGGGTGAGGGGCCCGAGGGAGATCCGGTGCTCGACGGCCTCGAGCTCGAGCCCATAGGGACCGCCGACGACGAAGCACAGGTCCCGCCCGCTCTGGCGTCGCTGCTCGAGGAAGCGACTGAGGCCGATCGAGTCGAACTGCTCTCCGTCGCGGTGCAGGAGCGAGACGAAGGCGCGCTCGGGCATCCGCCGCGCCACCTGCTCGTCCTCGCGAACCTCGACGAGCTCGAGCCTGACATGCCGCGTGAGCAGCTTCTGATAGTGCTCGACGTCGTCGGCGAACGGGGGCCTCAGCCGACCCACAGCGACGACGACGAGGCGCACGATGGGATACTACGTGGCATATGGAAGATCCCAATCCGCCCGAGCGCCACATAAATATCCATTTCTCCCCGGACATGATGGGGGGCGTGTACGCGAACTTCGCGAACGTGAGCCACTCCGACTACGAATTCACGATCACCTTCGCCCGTGTCGACCACGAGGTCGAGGACGAGGAGATCCCCGGTGTCGTGGTCTCGCGCGTAAACCTCTCGCCCAAGTTCATGCGCGAGCTGATCGACGCGATGGAGGACAACTTCTCGAAGTGGAACACCCGCGAGGGGATCAAGAACCTGCCGGAGTTCGGCGGCTCATCGTCGTCGGAGACCTGACCTCCTCCGCCTGGAAGGCAACGGCCGCACCGATGCGCTCGGCCGTCGGCGGATGCGTCGCCAAGAGCGCGCTGACGAGACGCGGCGGGTCGAGATCGGCGACGTTCTGCAGCGCGATCCGGCGCTCGAAGGAGATGAACGCCTCGGGGGCGTCGGTGAGCTCGAGCGAGAGCGTGTCGGCGCGGCGCTCGATCGCCCGCGACAGCCGGCTGGCGATGACACCGATCGGCGTCGCCGCCGTCACGACCGCGAGCGCCAGGGCCGGGAGCGCCCCGGCCGAGCCTCGGCGCGTCGGCGCCAACGACCAGCTCAGGCGCTGAACGGCGAACGCGCCGGCGGGGACGACGATCGCCGCGTAGGCCAGGCTCCGGGCGACATCGCGATGGCGGACGTGGGCCAGCTCATGGGCGACCACGAGCCTGATCTCGTCGCGGGTGTAGCGATCCAGGAGGGTATCGAAGAGAACCACGCGCTTGGTCGGTCCGAGCCCCGTCACGTACGCGTTGGCCGCCGTGGTGCGGCGGCTCGCGTCGACCGAATACACCTCCCCCACCTGCACCCCCGCCGCGGCGCCCAGGTCGAGCACGTCCGCGCGGGTGTCGCCGGGCGGGAGCGGAGTGAAGGTGTTGAAGATCGGATCGAGGACCACCGGTCCGAGCGTGGCGAACAGGATGGCGGCCCCGAGCGAGCCCGCGGCCGCGGGTGCCCACCAGTCGCGCGGGTAGCGCCGGGTCAGCGCGACGACGAGCCCTCCGCCGGCGGCCGCCAGCGGTGCTCCGATCGCCGTCTGCTTGACGACGTCGCCTGCCCAGCCCCGCCAGGGCTGGGTCACGAGGCCGACGGCCAGCGCTCGGCGCCGGGACAGCACCGCGAGCGGGAGCCCGATCAGCGTCGACGCGACCGACAGG
>JALYZL010000462.1 GCA_030948875.1 Actinomycetota bacterium | reverse complement strand
GCCGACGAGTCCGCCGCGCTCGCGCGCACCGGGCTGCTGCTCGATGCGCGCGCGGCAGAGCGCTACCGCGGGGACGTCGAGCCGGTCGACCCCCACGCCGGTCACATCCCCGGCGCCGTCAGCGCTCCGACGGGGGCCAACCTCCGTCCCGACGGCACCTTTGCCGATCCCCCGGCGCTGGCAGGGCGGTTCGCTGCCCTGGGCGCCGACCGCGCCGCAGCGATCGGCGTGTACTGCGGTTCGGGAATCACCGCCGCGCACGAGCTCGCGGCGCTCGCGATCGCCGGGTACGACGCCGTCCTCTATCCCGGCTCGTGGTCGGAGTGGGTCAGCGATCCCGGCCGGCCGGTGGCGGTGGGATCTGAGCCGAATGGAGGCGGCACGGATGCCGACTTCACGGGTTAGGGTTCGCCCTTAGGGCCCCTTAGGGCGCTTTGAGGACGTCGCGCCCGTCGAAGTAGACGATGACCGGTGCGCCCCCGCCTGGGGGGCTGGGGGCATCGAACGCCCTCAGTGCGGTACCGAGCGTCTCGTGCGCCGGGCCGGGCGCCGGGCCGGACACGCAGGCGCCGCTCGACGGAGGCGCGGCGCTGCCGAGCACGGGCACCTCGAAGGGAGCACGCGTGGTCGTCTGACCGAACCACAGGCCGCCGGGAAGCGGCACGAACGAGGCCTGACCGGAGCGGATGCTCAGCGACTGCACCGGCATGCAGCCGACGACGGTGACGTGCGGGTGTCCCGTCTCCTGGGCGGCTACCTCGAGCGCATCCGGGTAGAGGTGCGTGGCTCGGTAGTCGGTGGGAAACGACAGGGCGATGACCTGGCCGCCCCGCGGGGCCAGCTTGTCGATCTCAGCCACGAGCCGGCGGGACTCCACGCCCGCCGTGCGCCAGTCGAAGGCGTTCAGCACACAGCTCACGGCACAGAGAACCACGACCACGCCCCATGCGCCCACCACGGCCGGGCGCCGCGTGCGGGCGATCAGGGCGCCGGCCGCGATCGCCAGGCCGACGCTCGGCAGGAGGAGAAGCCGGTCGCCGTTACGGGTGTTGAGGTTGAGCGGCTGGTTGAGCACGGGCACCAGGGCGACGAGGAACCAGGCGACTGCGGCGATCGCGAGCCGTCCGGTAATCGCCGCTCGCGCTCGCCACGCCAGGTAGCCGCCGGCGGCGAGAAGGATCACCGCGCCCACGGGGACGAGGAGGAAAGCCGGGTGCGCCAGAAGCGGGAGCTGTGGTGCCGAGAGGCCGCCGAGGATGAAGCTCGCGAAGGCGCCGGCAACCCGCGTCGGAGTCACGGGCTGGCCGCCGTACCCCCCGATCCCGCCGACCACCACCGTCCGGGGTATGAGCACTAGTGCGACCGTGGCGAACATGACCAGCGCGGGCCGCCAGTATCCCCGGGGTCGTGGCCGGGCGCCGGGCGCCGTGACCCACAGGAGGATGGCCATGAGCACGGGCAGGACGGTGGCGATCTCCTTGGCGAGCGCGGCCAGGGCGGCGAGCGCGGCGATCCCGATGTCCCGCCTGAGCGAGGGCGAGGACCGGAGGGCGAGGAGGATCGCCGCTAGGCCGAGGGCGACCGCGAGCAGGTCGGTGTTACCTGAGATCCAGGCGACTGACTCCCCGTGACTGGGAAACACGGCGACCGAGACGCCGGCGATGAGCGCGGCGGGCAGGCCGGCGATCCGACCGACGAGCAGGACCACCTCCGTGCAGACGATCGCGAAGAGCACGAGGTTCACCACGTGGGCGAAGGTGGGACTGTGGGAGAGGTTGTAGATGGCGGCGTTCAGCAACACCCACAGGGGGCGATAGAAATGCCCCGAGCCGGCGCTCTGGCCAAGGTCGGTGTGGGTGAACGGCCACGCGGGCCCGGTCACGCGCCGCACGGTACGCAGCAGGACCCAGTCGTCGGCCAGTCGACCGCTCGCGGCGGCGGGCGCGTAAAGGAGGGCGCCGAGCAACCCGCACCCCGCCGCCCCGAGCGCGAGCCCGCCGCGAGGGGGTCTCATGGCGTCCGGCGGCGGGGAAGGTGGTCCGTCCTCAGATGGCTCGCAGCGGTGTAGTAGAACTCAGCACTCGTGCTCCATGCCCTCGCGGTGGTGTTCGCTGTCGTCGCCGTTGCCTTCATGATCCTCGCGATCGCGGGCATGGTCACCGGCCGCCCGAGCGCACGGACCGGCTGGCTCGTGCGCGTGCTCGCGGTGCTGTGCTTCGCGGCGACCGTTGCTCTCAACGTCGCCGCCCACTGACGACGGTCCGGAGCACTCAGGTGCCGGTACGCGCCGTGACAACCTCCTGGACGACCTCGAACTCGCGCAGGCTCGAGCCCTGGGCGACGGGGGCAGCGCCGGCGGACTTGGTTCTGGCAAATCCGCCAGGGGGATCGGCATGGACGCTGATACCACCTTGGCCGCTGGCCGATTCCACGCGCTCGGGCGCGACCTCGATCGCGTTTAGCTTCACGACGGCCATGGGTGGGATGGTATTGGCGGCGGGCGGCGGGCGGCGCCGTCAGTGGGATGTGGCGCTGGGGC
>JALYZL010000461.1 GCA_030948875.1 Actinomycetota bacterium | reverse complement strand
ACCCCGTCCACGACCTGACCGTGGATGATTCCGGGTGCTGAATGACCGAAGCTCCGGCGAGCTCTGGTCAGCCCTGGTAAAGCCAGACCCAGTTGCCGCTTGGATCACCGACCGCGGAACACCGGGGCATGCCCGTGGGGTTGTGTGGCGCGACGAGCTCGGTGCCGCCCGCGGTCAAGGCGCGGGCGTGCGCGGCGTCGAGCTCGTCGACGAGGAGTCCGAAGGTGCTGGTGCCGCTGGGCCGTTCGGCCCGGTCTTCAGCTTGGGCGATGAGTACGAGCAGGAAGAAGTCGTCGCGACCCGCCTCGCCGAAAACGAGCGAGTAGACATCGCCCTTCTTCGTGCGTCGGATGACGTCGTACCGGATGTCGAACGCGCCCTGGTAAAACGCGACGGCCGCTTCGGCGTCGTGCACTGCGATCTTCATCTGCACTGGGCGACAGCTGCTGATGCCAGTCGGCACCAGGACAATCTGACATATCCGGCGCTGCTGCGCGACCTGTTATGACGGACGCGGCCGACCTGCGGTCAGGGCCTCAGGGGTTCCGGCACCTGTCCATCGCGGTCTGCAACTCTTGTGGTGCTGAGTCATTTGGGCGGTTCCTTCGCCATTGGCGATGGAGCTCTCGTACATGCTCACAGAGTCGCTCGTCGGCCGTCTTCGATGCGAGAGCGAGAAGCGCCTCCTTAATGACGCTCGGATCCTCGCGCGCGGCCAGGTTTCCCAGCTCTGCGAGAAGTTGCGGGATCGCGCGTGTCTCTCCTCGAACCGCGAGACCGCGGAGCGCTTCAGCACGCGTATCACTGTCGGGATCCTCCAGTCGGGCCATGAGAGCGCTCCGCAGGCGCCGATCGTCACGCCCGATCTGCGTGCCCAATCCAAACGTAGCCCAGTCGCGGACGGCAACGTCCGCGTCGGCCGAGAGCTCGATCAGCGTCTGAACAGCCAAGTCGTCATCGAGTTCAAGCAGGCCGAACACGACGCCGAACCGGACCCGCTTGTCAGCGTGTGCTCTCAGGCCATGCAGAGCAGGGACACACCGGACGTCCTTCAGATGACCAAACGCAGTCGCGATGCTCGCAAGGACCTCAACGGACTGCTCGCTGGGAAGGTGATCGAGGAGCAGCTGGGCTGCCGGCCCAGCGAACGGTCGCTTGTCAACGGAAACACCCGGCTCAGCACCGAGTTGAGCGATGACCTCGACCGCGAGAATCCGTCGGGCCGGTTCTGGGCTATCAATGAGGTTGGCCGCGGCGCGGAACGTGCTGGCGTCGCCTCGCGTGTGCAGCGCCCTGACGTAGACCCAGCGTTCATGACTGTCGACAGGGAGCGCCAACGCCGCCTCGAGGACCTCCTCCGGTCGCTGCATCCGATCCATGATGCCGCCCGGTGCAAGCTCGAGGTCGTCACAGCTACCCGCGTCTGCGCTCGTCTGTGAACAAACACGTACGCCGCCCCGTACGCACCTCCCAAGATCGACGAAGGCCTCAGCCGGCACCGAGAAGGACAAAGCCATTCAAGGCCGATTCGCGCCTCGGGAGCGCGGCCTGGGCGCGGGACAGGGCGACGGCGGGCGGTGCTCCGTCAAGCAGGTGACGGTGCAGTCCCAGCATCAGCCGCTTGACGGGAGCGTCGGGCACCGGCACGACGCTGGCGATGATGGTGCGGGTGCCCATGTCGAGCAGGGCGGCGGCGAAGCCGAGGAGCTCGTCGCCCGGGTGCGTGTCAGAAGCTGCCAGGTCGCACGCCGAGAGCACGATGAGCTCGGGGGCCCGGCGAAGGCGCTGGAGCTCGTAGGCGCTGAGCGGGCCGTCGGCCAGCTCGAGCGAGGAGAACAGTGGACTGTCGGAGCGAAAGCGACCGTGGCACGCGAGGTGGGCGACCGTCGCGCCGTCCAACGCGCGCCGCACCGCGGACCCGGTCGCGGCCCGCCCGGTGAGAATGGTTGACTCGGGATAGAGCTCGCCGATCGCTCCGATCTCGGCGGTCGCGTGGCGCAGCCGCGGTCCGCCCACGAGCGTCACCGCGCCTGGGCGTCGGCGTCGGCGTCTGCGCTGGCGCTGATGCTCGAGCGCCCACCATGTTGCCGCCGACGGCGAGACGACGTGCGGCACGGCGCGCAGCGAGGGGAGCATCGACCACGGCAGGTCGTGCAGCGAGCCGGTGGGGACGATGACCAGCTCCCGGTCGCCGATCTCGGACGCCAGCGGCTCGAGGAGCCGGCGGTCGAGCTCCTGCGCGGAGGCACGGGCCCCCTCGAGCGTCGAGGTTCGCTGGGGCGCGCTGCGCCTCAGATGGGCCAGGCGCGAGAGACCGAACCGAAGCCACTCGAGCTGCTCGGACGCGGTAGCCAGGGGCCCAAGCTCGTGGCGGGCAAGCCGTCCCTGGGCCAGAGTGAGCGCGGTCAGGTTGCCGTCGAGCTCCACGTATTCGACGAGCGCTCGGTCGCCAAGCGTGTCGGCGATCTCGCGACGCTTCGGCACCGCGCGCGGGGCGCTCCCCGCTCCGGCCGAGTGGCGAGAGAGGCGGCGGACTTGGGTCTCGAGCCGCGCCTGGCGAGCGACGAGCGCCCGGGTGGTACGGCCGCCTCGCGTGGCCTCGGTGATCTCGGCGCTGACCTGGCGCAGCTTGGTCATCCTGTCGCGCAACTCCGGTGACTTGGGCGGCGTCACGGGGGCGAGACGCAGGGCGCTTCCCCGCAGCGCCTCAGCCCAATCGAAGAGCGGCTCAGGCCGGCCATTGATGGCGGCGATTCGCAACCCTACCTGGGCGAGCTCGGCTCCGATTGCCGAGGCGGTCGCGCGGAGATCCGAGGCGCCGAGCGCCGCCCGGTGATCCTCGAGGAGAAGCAAGCCGCTGCGCGCTGCGCGCTGAGCGCCGGCGCGGTCGCCTTCGGTCAGGCGGATCAGGGCGTCGACGTGTCGGGCCTCGATCCGGTCGGCGACCGGTCCGCGCCGGAGCAACGCCGAGCACGCGGTCAGCTCACGGCGGGCGGCGCGAAGCGACCCGAGCTCGATGGCGGCGCGCGCGACGGCCAGCCGGATGCGTAACGCCTCCTCCTTCCAGCCAGCGGCCGCGAGCGTCTCCGCGGCGCGGCGACCGGAGCGGAGCGCGGACGGGCCCACTTCGCCTGCGGCGATTGCCGCCGCAAGCGCCAACCCGGCGGCGCGGGCGGCGTGGAGCTGGCGGTGCTGGGCGGCGAACGATCGCTGCACTCCGAGCGCGAGCGCCCGAGCCCCAGCGGCGTCCCCGGCCAACAGGGACAGGCGGACCGCTTCGAGGCGACCCTCGTGATCGTCTCGGGCCGCCCGCTTCCAGATGAGCTGAGCCTGGTTCAGCGCCTGCAGCGCCTCGCTCCAGAGGGAGGCTGCGGCAAGCGCTTGCGCTCGGAGGAGCTCGAGCTCCGCGGTGCCCAGCTGCGAGATGTTGCCTACGTCGATGGCGTCGAGGCGCGCCAGACACGCGGGCAGGTCGCCGCGGGTGAGCGCGATCCGAACCAGTTGACTCTCCGTGGCAAAGGCGGCGGCCTTGGCGCCGAGGCTGTTGAAGAGATCGCGGGCGCGGACGAGATCGGGCTCGGCGGCAGTGGCATCGCCGCGTTCGGCGAGGAGCCCGCCTCGGTTCCTCAGCAGCTGCGCCTCCCAGAACACGTCACCTTCCCGGCGTAACGTCGCGAGCGCGGTATCCGCCTCGGTGATTGACTCCGCCGATTTCCCCGCGTACCAGAGGATGACGATCCTGAACACCTCTGAGCGGGCCTGCTCGTGGGCGTCCAGGGATGCTCGCGCCGTGTCCAACTCCCGCAGGGCGGGACCGATCGCCCCGCGAGCGGCGAGGTCCAAGGCCAGCCGGCGCCGCGCGAGCGCCGTCCGCCGGGCGAGGCCGTGATACTCACCGATGCGAATGGCGGCGCGGATGTCGTCGTTCGCCCGGGGATCGCCGAGCTCGTGCCGGGCGAAGCTCAGCGCATGCAGCGCCGCGACTTCAGCTTCGGCCTCGCGCTGGGCCCGAGCGAGCCGCAAGGCCCGCTCGGCGACTCTCGCGGCCTTACCCGGATCGGCTTCCACCAATTCGAAGGCGGCTTCGGCGAGGGCCAGCGGATCATCGTCCGGAGCCTGAATGACCATCCCGGAGATGTATCAGGGTTCTCGCGGTCGCCTCTCAATGTCCATACGATGCCCACGATCACACGCCCCTGAAAGGACCGGCAGTGAGCCCGAACCAAGATTTCTCTCCGGAGACTGGCCCGCGGAACTCGATCGCCGAGCGGGTTCTCGAAAACCCCAAGCTCACCTTCGAGGTCGACGACGACGGCATCGTGATCGCCGTCAAGGCGGAGTTGCTCGTGCGCAGGTCGGCGCGCGAGACGACGGCCGAGCTGCACGAAGAGCTGTCGAAGATCGCCACCCGGCACGGGACCCTGGCGAGCATCCCCAAGGCTCCCCGCGCCCCTGACGGCGAGCGCTCTGCCGAGCAAGGGGTAAGGCGCGGCTATCAGCCTGCTGAGAACGGTCCGGCCGGCGACATCGAGATCTGGCGTCTTACCGACGACACGGCCGACTCGATCGACGAGGCCAGGAGACTGCGGCGGTTTGCGGTGGACGTGCCGCTGGAGATGAGAAAGGGTGGGGCGGGTGGGTGGTCGTTATCCCTGCCGGCCGTGTCGCCGAACCACGTGGCGATTCTCTCTACAGCCCACGGCGGTGGATGCCCGGCGAGCCCGCCTCGCCCGGCGCCGGCGCCCGAGGAGTCTTTCGTCGAGCCGCCCGGCTCGGACGCGACCGCCAGGGTGACCGTGCTCGACAGCGGCTACATCTACGTCGCGCCGCCCGCTCAACCGCACCTCACGCTCAACGAGCGCGTGACCCTGGTGGACGGTGAGCGCCTCGACACGCTCACAAATCCGGCATCGTGGAAGCCGGACGCGCCGGATGGCGTCGACAGCGACGGCGACGGCCGGCTCGATGGGATCGCCGGGCACGGCACCTTCATCGCCGGGCTGATCGCACACATGTGTCCGCAGGGCGAGCTGACGGTCGTGGGCCTGCGCAATCAGGAGGTCGACATCACGGGGCTGGACCCGGCCGAGCAGGCGGGGCTGTTCGAGACCGAGGCGGCGATCGCGCACGCGATGCTGGAGCATGCCGACACGGATGTGATTCAGTGCGGTTTCGCGTTCCCGACCCTCGACGACTATCCCTCGCTCCCGTTTGCCGCCGCCATGAAGGTGCTCATCGGCCCGGATGCGCCGCGTCAAGGGGTCGCCGTGGTCGCTCCGGCCGGCAACGAGGAGTCCCGCCGCCGGTACTGGCCCGCGGCGCTCCCGGACGTGATCGGCGTCGCGTCAACGAACCGCCACGGCAAGAAACGAGCGTGGTTCTCCAACTGGGGCGACTGGTGTGACTGCTGCACGCGTGGAGAGGACGTCTACTCGACCTTTGTCTATTGGGATGGGCCGATCGAAGGCGAGCCCGTGGACGCGAGCTACGACTTCGATGGCTGGGCGAGGTGGGACGGAACCTCGTTCGCCGCCCCGAAGGTATCCGCGGCGATCGCGTGCCTGGTCGCGGACGCCGAGGAGGAACTCCTTCCCACCGAAGCCTGGGCCATTCTCGTCGGCGGAGGTACAGACGTGGACGTGACTGAGCTGACCGATGACACTCTGCCTGGAGCCCCGGTGACCCTCCCGCGCCTCCACCTCGAGTAGCCCATGACCCTTCAAGAGCTCATCCAAGCTGCGAGTGAAGGCGACGAACAGGCCTGGGGCGTCCTCGTCGACCGTTTCGAGGGGCTCGTGTGGGCGACGACGAGAGCGCACCGGCTCTCCCAGGCCGATGCGGCCGACGTCACGCAGACGACGTGGTTGCGCCTGGTGGAGAACCTCGACCGGATCAACGATCCAGAGCGGCTCGGAGGGTGGCTAGCCACCACGGCACGGCGGGAGTGCCTGCGCCACCTCCGCCTCCGTGGCCGTGAGCTCCAGATCGATGACGACAGTTTTTTAGAGGCGCCTTCGGAAGAGGCGGCCGAGGACCGCCTGATCGTCCGGGAGCGAGACGATGCGTTGCGCCGAGCGTTTGGGCGGATCGGTGAGCGCTGCCAGGCGCTGCTGCGGATGCTCTCGGTGCCGGAGCCGCCGAGCTACGAGGAGATCGGGGCGGCGCTCGGAATGCCGATCGGGGCGATCGGGCCGACCCGGGCGCGTTGCCTGGACAAGCTGCGGCGCAGCCCGGAACTGGCTGCCATCGGACCGAGTTAGATGAACGAACCCGACGAGCACGAGCACGAGCGCGAGCCGCTAATCGACGAGTATCGAAACTTGTTCGCCAACGACGACCCGGTTCCACCGCTCGTCACCGAGACGGCCAAGGCATCCCTCGGCTGGCGGCGGCTCGACGCCGACCTGGCCGAGCTTCTGACCGACTCGTCGCTCGAGGATGAAGCGGTCGCCCGCGCGCGAGGTGCGGGAGCGACGGTGCGAGCCGTGAGCTTCAGCTCGGGACGGCTGACGATCGACGTCGAGATCAGCGGCGAAGGCTCAGATGTCACGGTGCTTGGGCAGCTCTCGCCGCCCGCCCACGCCAGGATCGAGGTTCAGACGCCCGACGAGCCGGCGTCGGCGGTCGCCAACGCAGACGAGCTTGGGCGCTTCCGGATCAAGCTCCCGGTGGCCAAGGCGTTTCGTCTGCGGGTGGCGACCGGAGACCCGGCGGAGCCGAAGTGGATCGAAACCAGCTGGATCCCGCTGTGAACGAGCTCTGACCCGTTAGGGTTCGCGTAAGCGGGCCCTTAGCGCTCCGAGTCGCGGTCTTCGGGGGCGTTGCAGAGCCCTACGCCATGGTCCACGAACTGCTGGTTCCCTGTGACGGGTTCCGGATAGAAGGTCCACTCGTACCAGCGCGGATGGAGGATGAACACGGTGACGCCGAACGGCGTGTCGTGCACCAACGAAGCCGTCGCCGCCTGCTGGAGCTGTCGGGTCCGTTCGCCTCCCCGTCCGGCGGGACGCCGATCTCACCCGGCGGGCAGGCGATGTCGCTCAGGCCGCCGAGGCGCCGCGCGCCGCCGGATAGCGGTCGGGTCCCGCGAGCAGCCGTTCGCGCAGGCGGTCGGGCCCGGCCTGGGCGGGCTCGGTCGAGCCGACGAAGCGGACGATCGCATCGACGAGCTCGCGCGGGCGGTCGAGCTGGGGGAAGTGCCCGGCGTCGGGGATCTCCAGGTAGTGGCTCCCCGGCATCTCGTCGTGCGCGCGACGGCCGTGCTGCGTGGGGATGATGCGGTCGCGGCTGCCCCAGATGATCAGGGTCGGCACCTCGGCCGCCAGGTAGAGCCGGTCGCGGGCGCTGACCCGCTGCCCTCCGGGTTCGACCACGGCCCGCAGCGTTTGGATGAACGCCTGCCTCGTCTCGACGTCGCCGAGCGACCCGTAGCCGCGAGCGAACTCGGCGAGGTCGGGCCCCGGCCGCAGCCCGAGCCGGCCGAAGAACGTCCCGATCGCCGCACCGGTGCGCAGGAGCGCGGGCGCGGCAAGGACGGGGAGCACGTACTCCGAGCCGGGAAGGGCTGCCGCGCGCAGAAGGAGATGCACCTCGCGCCCGAGACCGCCGCTGGAGACGAGCACGAGACGCTCGCACCGCTCGGGGAACTGATATGCGAGCTGCATGGCCACTCCGCCGCCGAGCGAGTGACCGACGAAGGTCGCCCGGTCGTGGCCGACGGCGATCATCAGGTCCCTGATCCCGCTCGCGTAGGCGCCGAGCGAGTAGTCGCCCCGGGGCTTGGCCGACTGGCCGTGGCCGAGGAGATCGGGCGCCAGCACGGTAAAGCGCTCGGCGAGCCACGGCAGCACCTCTCGCCATGCCCCGGCATCGCCGGCGATGCCGTGGACGAGCACGAGCACCGGGCCCTCGCCGCCGGCGAGGTAGCTCACGCGGTGCCCGTGGAGGATGATCTCTCGTGACTCGATCACGGTAGAACCTGGGGGATGCACGCCTGGTAGAAGTGACCGGATTCGCCGGGTCCTAAACGGCTCGCGGTGTCCCCGGCCCTATGTGGTGCGCCGATAGGGCCCGTTCAGGTAGTCAGAGAGCATACGGCTCGCGTTGAAGCGCGGGCCCAGGGTGCGCAGAGAAGCGCGCATGCGGGTGGTCCACGCGCGGGGGAGACCGTCTCCATCGCGCTCGTAGAAAGCGGGGAGAACCTCGTCGCCGAGGACGCGATGGAGGGTCGCCGCGTCCGCTTCATCCTGGGCCGACGGGTCCTCGCTCGTGTCCCCCCCGATCGCCCAGCCGTTCTCGCCGTCGTAGGCCTCGGCCCACCAGCCGTCCAGCACGCTCAACTGCAGGCCGCCGTTGAACGCCGACTTCATCCCGCTCGTGCCGCTCGCCTCGAGCGGCGGACGGGGCAGGTTGAGCCACACGTCGCAGCCTCGCACGAGCCAGGCCGCCGAGCGGAGGTCGTAGTCGTCGAGGAAGACCACGCGTTCGCCGATCACGCGGGCGTGCTTGAGGCCGAAGAGGCTCTTGAGGACGCGCTTGGCCTCGTCGTCGCGGGGATGGGCCTTGCCGGCGAGCACGACCTGCACGGGCTGCTCGCCACCGAGCAGGGCGATCGTCCACTCCGGGTCGCGGATGAGGAGATCGAGCCGCTTATAGGTCGCGACGCGGCGTGCGAAGCCGATCGTCAGCACGCGCGGGTCGAAGGAGCGGGCGGCGGCCTCGACGTACTCGGGCAGGTCGCCCCGGGCGAGCCGATCGGCAACGCTGCGCGCACGCACGAAGGCGACGAGGTCGGTGCGCTGGCGCTCGCGCGTCGCCCACAGCTCCGTGTCGGGGATCGCGTCCACGCCGTCCCACGTCGCCGGGTCCTCGGCACGGACGCACCAGTCCTCGCCGAGGTGGCGGTCGAAAAGCTCGCGCATCGGTGCCCCGATCCAGGTGGGGACGTGCACCCCGTTGGTCACGTGCCCGATCGGCACCTCGTCGGCAGACCGCTCCGGCCACAGGTCGTTCCACATCGCGCGCGCGACCTCGCCATGGCGGCGGCTGACGCCCCCCGCGGCCCCGCTCAGGTGCAGCGCGGCCTGGGTGACCCCGAACTCGCCGGCGCCCTCCTCGGGGTGATTGGCGCCGAAGGCGACCAGAACCTCTGGCGAGATCCCCAGCTCGTTCGCGAGTCCCTGGAGAACTGCCATCGCCTGCGCTCGCGGGTAGTAGTCGTTGCCCGCGGGCACCGGGGTGTGGGTGGTGAAAACGGTCCGAGCGCGGGCCGCGTCGAGGGCACGGGCGAGCGGGACCCCGGCCTGCACGTCGGGGCGCGCGAGCTCGAGCGGCGCGAGGGCGGCATGTCCTTCGTTGAGGTGGATCAGGCCGGGCTCGATCCCCACCGCGCGCAGAGCACGGACGCCTCCCACCCCCAGCACCACGTACTGGGCGAGCCGCAGGCCGGGGTCTGACACGTACAGGCGGGCCGTCACCCAGCGGTCGATCCGCTCGTTGTCGTCGTTGTCGGTGTCCAGGAGCAGGAGCGGGACGCGGCCGACGTCGACGCGCCATACGTGCGCGACGATCTCCCGTTCGTCGAAGGGGACCGTGACCTTCACGGTGCGCCCCTGCCCGTCGGTGACAAGGGCGGCGGGCAGTCGCTCGGGGTCGGTGTCGATCCAGTACTCGTGCTGCCAGCCCGAGGCGTCGATCCGCTGGCGGAAGTAGCCCTGGCGGTACATGAGGCCGACGGCGACGAACGGTGCGGCGCTGTCGGAGGCCTGCTTGACGAGGTCGCCGGCGAGCGCGCCCAGGCCCCCGGCGTAGACCGGCAGCGATACGTGCACCCCGTACTCGGCGCAGAAGAAGGCGATCGGGCCGTCGGAGTCAACCGGGCTTGGCGCCGTGGGCCGCTCGAGGTCAGCCGTCACCTGTGCCTCGAGCTGCGTGGCACGCTCGATCAGCGATGTGTCACCGGCGACCCGCTCGAGGGTGGAGGCGGACGCCTCCTGGAGCAGGCGTACCGGATTCTCCGCGGCCGCCTCGAAGCGCGCCGGGTCGATGGCGCGGAAGAGCTCGGGGCCGCCGGGTGCCCACGACCAGCGATAGTTATAGGCGAGCCTCGCGAAGGGCGCGAGGGAAGCGGGCAACCGCTGCGCCAGGTCGGCGGCGGCACGCTCGAGGTCGGAGCGGCCGTCGCGGAGGATGGTCACTCTCTCGCCCAAGGGCCGGGGATTATCAACGAATCGGTGCGGGCGCGGCGGCAAGGGTGTCGTGATTCGAGAATTCGCACGCCCGTCTGCGCGCGTCTACTCGGGCCTGCGGCGGCGGCGGCGGTGACGCCGTACCACCGTCCGGCGCGGCGTATCGCCGCCGAATTGTCACGGCCGTCACTCCTGCGTGACTCTTCCGAGGTCGCCGCCGGAGCCGGTGGTCTTTCCGGACGAGGGACGTCCGCGAAGACCACCGGCCCCTACGGCCGCCGGTCCCGCGCGCGGTTTGTCACGGCACACCACCGTGATCGACGCCAAGCCGTCACCCCCTGTCGCTTTTTCTCTGGCAGCACCGGAGCCGGTGGGATCTGTGGAACCAGGAGCACCGCAGATCCGCACCCTCCACGGCCTCTCCGACTCGCCGACACTTGGCCCCGCCGCGCCCGCCGCGCCCGCCGCGCCCAAGAGCCCTAACCTCACGGCCTTGACCAGCACCGACCACGACCGGCTCCTCGGTGTGCTCGCCTTCGGCGACTCGATCACCAATGGCGGGGGGGAGCTGCAATGGGGAGTCGCGCTCCAGTCCTGGGCGCTGTGGGTCGCTCGCGGGCTCGGGCTTCCCTACACCGGGTACGCCGTCGACGGCGCCGACGTCCACCACGTCGTGCAGTGGCAGATCCCGGCTTTTCAGTCGCTGACCGCCCATCCCCACGCCGCCTACGACCTCGGTTGCCTGTATATCGGCGTCAACGACGTGCGCAGGCCCGGCTTCGACGTCGCCAGGTTCGCCAGCGACTACGCGATTGCGCTCGAGTTCCTCACGGCCCGCTGCCGGCGGACGCTGACGATGACGGCGCCGCTCGATCTCGGCCGGCCGCGCGCCGGCGCGAAGGTCAACGAACTAGATGCGGCGATCGAGGAGGTCGCGCGCGAGCGAGGCGCGCTCGTCGTCGACCTCCGTGGCCTTCGCTCGCGGAATCTGATCATGGCCGACCACGTCCACCCGACCGCGCTCGGTCAGGTGGCGATCGCCGAGCGCGCGCTCGCCGTCCTCGAGCACGACGGCCTGGCGCCGGCGATCATGCCCACCGCCCTGATCAGCTACCAGACGACGCGGTGGGGGAGGATGCGCGGGGACCTTACGTATGCCTACCGACGCGGCAAGGATCGGCGCGAGCGGATCGGCCAGTCAGCCGGCCGGCGGCTTCGGTCGCGTCGCGCAGGCGGCGGGCCAACGCCGGTGTGAGCGCCCGCTCGCCCATCTGCCAGCGCCAGCTGCCGCTGGCGCGTCCGGGGTCGTTCATCCGCGCCTCGCTGCCCAGCCCAAGGATGTCCTGAGCCTGCATCATAGCCACGTGGGCGGGGGAGCGCAGGGCGAGGTGGATCAGTCCCCACCAGGGCTGCCTCTCGGTGACACCGATCTGCGCGATGGCGCGATCGACGAGCTCGCGCCGGCTGGGCTCGAGTGACTCGTACCAGCCACGCGCGGTGTCGGTGTCGTGCGTGCCCGTGTAGACGAGCCGGTTCGTCGCGTGGTTGGCCGGGTCGTGCGGGTTGCCCCGCGCTTGCGCGGCATCGTCGGGATCGAAGCCGAACTGGAGGACGATCATCCCGGGCAGGCCCAGCGAGTCGCGCAGGCGCTCGACGGCCGGGGTGATGACGCCGAGATCCTCGGCGACGAAGGGGAGGGGGTGCGCGCGCCCTAGGCGCTCGCGCCCTTGGAGCTCGGAGGGCGCGAGCGCCCCCTCGACGACGTCGAACAGCGCCCGCCCGGGCCCGCGCTTCCACGAGCCCGAGGCGGCGTTCGGTGCCCCCGCCGGGACCGTCCAGTAGGCGACAAAGCCGCGGAAGTGATCGATGCGCGCGAGGTCGAAGAGCTCGAGCGTGCGCCGCAGGCGCTCCACCCACCAGCGGTAGCGCCGGCGGCGCAGCGCCGGCCATTCGTACAGGGGGTTGCCCCAAAGCTGCCCGGTCTCGGAGAACGAGTCTGGCGGCGCTCCGGCGACCAGGCCCTCCTGGAAGAGCTCGGGGTGCGCGCGATGGTCGGCGCTGTCCGGAGCGACATAGATGGCGACGTCGCCGAGGATGCGCACACCCCGCTCGGCGGCGAATGAGCGCAGCGCCGACCACTCGCGCTCGAAGCGGACCTGGTCGGCCACCGCCCCCCGGGCCGAGAAGCGCTCCCAATCGCCAATCCAGTACGCCTGGCGCTCGCGGAAGTCGGCGATCTCCTGCGCGGACACGGGGAGGCGGGGACCTGAGAGCAGGCCGGGCCAGGCGGCAAACGCCGAACGCGCTTTGTAGGGAGAGCGGTGGCGATCGGGCGGGCCGAGGGGAAGGACCTGCCACCACGACTGTCCGGCGGCGGCGAGCCAGTCGACGAATCGGTACGCCGGAGGACCGAGGCGACCTCCGGGGAGCGACGTGATGTGGAGTTGGACGCCGCTCGAGCGGGAAAGTGTGGTCACAAAAAAGGGGTTTAGCGAACGCGGTGCACCGGATACCTTCTAAAAAGTGCCCCTGCCAGCGTCTGGTCAACCGCCGAAGCGGATCGTCATCCAGTATCCCGCTCCGAGCGTGGATGATGGGTCCTACCCCGCCAAGCGCTGCGTCGACGATCTGGTCCTAGTCGAGGCGGACATCTTCCGCGATGGTCACGACAAGATCCGCGCGGTCGTCCGCTCGCGCGCGCCCGGCCAGCGGCGCTGGCGCGAGTCCGAGCTCGCGCCAATCGACGATCACCTCGGCGGGGTTCGCTGGGGAGGCGAGTTCGTGGTCGATGCGCAGGGCCGCTGGCTCTACACCGTCGACGCGTGGACCGACGTGTTCGGGACCTGGCGCGACGAGCTCGAGCGAAAGGTCGCGGGCGGGCAGGAGGATCTGACCAGCGAGCTCTCCGAGGGTGTGGTGCTGCTGCGCGCGGCGCTCGAGCACTCGGGCTCGAAGGGCGACGGCGCGCTGATCAAGCACGCACTGGCCACGCTCGAGGACGAGTCGAGCCCGGAGCCGGTCAAGCACGATGTGGTCCTCGGCGCGGAGCTCTTCGAGGCCGTCGAGCGCTCCCAGGAGCGCCACGGGAAGGTCACCCTGGAGGAGCCGCTGGCGATCGAGGTGGACCGCATGCGGGCGCGGTTCGGCGCCTGGTATGAGCTCTTCCCGCGCTCCTGGGGAGGGCTCGAGGGCGTCAAGGAGGCGCTCCCCGGGCTCGCCGCGCTCGGCTTCGACGTCGTCTACCTGCCACCCATCCATCCCATCGGCCTCACCAATCGCAAGGGCCGGGACAACACGCTCACGGCCGCGCCGGAGGACCCGGGATCGCCGTGGGCGATCGGCTCCGAGGCCGGCGGACACGAGGCGGTGCACCCCGACCTCGGGACGCTCGAGGACGTGCGGGCGCTGACCGAGGCCGCACACGAGCTGGACATGGACATCGCCCTGGACTTCGCGATCCAGTGCTCGGCCGACCACCCGTGGCTGCGCGAGCACCCCGAGTGGTTCCATCGCCGCCCCGACGGAACGCTCAAGTACGCCGAGAATCCCCCCAAGCGCTACCAGGACATCTACAACGTCAACTGGGACACGCCGGACTGGCGGGCGCTGTGGCAGGCGCTGCTCGAGATCATGCTCCAGTGGGTTGAGCTCGGCGTCAAGGTGTTCCGCGTCGACAACCCGCACACCAAGCCCTTCGTGTTCTGGGAGTGGCTGATCCGCGAGGTCCACGCGCGCGACCGCGACGTCATCTTCCTCGCCGAGGCGTTCACCCGCCGGGCGGTCATGCGCCATCTCGCCGAGGTCGGCTTCAGCCAGTCGTACACGTACATCACCTGGAAGAACGCCCGCTGGGAGCTGACCGAGTACGTCACCGAGCTCGCCTCCTCGGGCGAGCAGGAGTACTTCAGGCCGAACTTCTTCGTCAACACGCCGGACATCCTCCACGCCTACCTCCAGCACGGCGGCCGGCCGGCCTTCGAAGCGCGGCTCGTCCTCGCCGCCACCCTGAGCCCGAGCTACGGGGTGTACTCGGGCTACGAGAACATCGAGGGGACGCCGGTACGCGAGGGCTCGGAGGAGTACCTGCACTCTGAGAAGTTCGAGGTCAAGGAGCGGACGCTCGACGGACCGCTGCTGCCGATGATGCGCACCCTCAACGAGGCGCGGCGGGCTAACCCCGCGCTCCAGGAGCTTTCCAACGTAACGTTCCTCGAGACCGCTAACGATGCCCTAATTGCTTATGCGAAGCGGTCAGGGGGAAATACCCTGATAACCGTGGTCAACATCGATCCTCATCGGACGCAGGAAGGGCTGGCGATCGTCCCGGCCGAGCTCGGCACGGCGCCGATCTTCACCGTCCACGACCTGCTCGGCGGCGAGCGCTTCCAGTGGCGGATCGGCCCCAACTACGTTTGCCTCGAGCCCGGCGTCCGCCAGGCGCATGTCAACCTGGTGGAGACTGCGTAGCGATGACCGGACCGCCTACCCTCACGCACCTGATCGTCCCGCGGCGCACGGAGCGCCGGGTTCCTGAGCCCGAGCCGGCGGCCGACGGCGCGCTGGCGCCGAGCCGGCAGTGGTTCGAGTCCGACCCGCTGTGGTTCAAACGGGCGGTGTTCTACGAGATCCACATCCGCGGCTTCTACGACTCCGACGGCGACGGTCTGGGCGACTTCCGCGGGCTCACCGAGAAGCTGGACTACCTGCAGTGGCTGGGCGTCGACTGCATCTGGCTGCTCCCCTTCTACCCCTCGCCCCTGCGCGACGGTGGCTACGACATCTCCGACCTCACGGGGGTGCACCCCGACTACGGGACCGTCGACGACGTGCGCGAGTTCATCGACGCCGCCCACGCGAGGAAGATCCGCGTGATCGCCGACCTGGTCATGAACCACACCTCGAGCGACCACCCGTGGTTCCAGGAGTCGCGGTCGAGTTCGGATTCGCCCAAGCGCGACTGGTACGTGTGGTCGGAGACCGACGAGCCGTATTCCGAGGCGCGGATCATCTTCGTCGACACCGAGAACTCGAACTGGACCTATGACCCGGTCGCGGGGGCCTATTACTGGCATCGGTTCTTCTCCCACCAGCCCGATCTCAACTACGACAACCCCGAGGTCCAGGAAGCTATGCTCGACGTGCTCCGGTTCTGGCTCGACATCGGACTCGACGGGCTGCGCCTCGACGCGGTGCCCTATCTGTTCGAGCGCGAAGGCACGAACTGCGAGAACCTCCCGGAGAGCCACCAGTACCTCAGGCGGATCCGCAAGGAGATCGACGATAACTACCCCGACCGCGTGCTCCTTGCCGAGGCCAACCAGTGGCCGTCGGACGTGGTCGCGTACTTCGGCCAGGCAGATGAGTGCCAGATGGCCTTCCACTTCCCGGTGATGCCGCGGATGTTCATGGCGGTCAGGCGCGAGGAGGCGGTGCCCATCTACGAGATCCTCGCCCAGACCCCTGCGATACCGGACACGTGCCAGTGGGGGCTGTTCCTGCGCAACCACGACGAGCTCACGCTCGAGATGGTTTCCGACGAGGAGCGCGACTACATGTACGCCGAATACGCCAAGGATCCGCGGATGAAGCTCAACGTGGGGATCAAGCGCCGGCTGGCGCCGCTGCTCGACAACGGGCGCGACGAGATCCAGCTGATGACCGCGATCCTCTTCTCGCTCCCCGGCTCGCCTGTCCTCTACTACGGAGACGAGATTGGGATGGGCGACAACGTCTTCCTCGGCGACCGCGACGGGGTCCGGACCCCGATGCAGTGGACGGGGGATCGCAACGGCGGCTTTTCGACCGCCGACTTCGCCCAGCTTTACGCGCCGCCGCTGATGGACCCGGTGTTCGGCTATCAGGCGGTCAACGTCGAAGCTCAGCTCCGCTCCCCGAGCTCGTTGCTGCGCTGGGTGCACCGCTTCATCGAGCTGCGCAAGGAGCATCCCGTGTTCGGCTTCGGGACCTACGAGCCGATCGTCACCTCGAACACGCGGATCTTCGCCCACATCCGGCGCTTCGAGTCCGACGTGATCCTCTGCGTACACAACGTGGCTCGCTCGGCCCAGCCCGTCGAGCTCGACCTCTCGGCCTACGAGGGCCGCTACCCGGTCGAGATGTTCGGACGTTCCCGATTCCCGCGAATCGGAAGCCTGGCCTACCTGTTGACGCTGGCTCCCCGCGGCTTCTTCTGGTTCCGGCTCGTCGACGAGAACGGCGCGCAAAGCGCACGGCGCGCAAGCGCGCTTGGAGGACCGTCGAGATGACTGACAACGTGCAGACCCCGGCCAGTGAGCTCAGGCACTTCCTCGACATCGAGGCGCTCAAGGAATGGATCGAGAACCAGCGCTGGTACGCCTCGAAATCGCGCCGCATCTCGTCGATCGAGATCGACGAGAGCGTCGTCCTCTCCGAGGCCCCGATGATGCTCCTCGCCCTGGTGCAGGCGGTCTTCGCCACCGGGCAGCACGAGCTCTACCAGCTCCCGCTCGGGTTCCGGCGCGAGGGCGACGACTCTGGCCCGGAAGCGATCGCGGTGGCCGAGGGATGGAGTGTCTACGACGCGCTCGCCGAGCCCGACCAGGCCCGCGAGCTCTTGCGGCGCATCGACGCTTCCGAGGATCTTGAGACCCCCGAGGGCTGCCTGCGCTTCCGTCGCGCCGACGGGCCGGTCGCCGTGCCCGAGGACGCCTCCGTGCGTCCGGTCGGCGTCGAGCAGTCGAATTCCTCGCTCGTGTTCGGCGACGAGCTCGTGCTCAAGGTCTTTCGCAAGCTCGAGCCCGGCATCAACCCCGAGCTTGAGATGCTGCGCTTCCTCACCGCGCGCGAATTTCCCAGCATCGCCCCGCTGCGAGGCTGGTACGAGTACGACGGTCGCTCGTTCGCCGCGACCCTCGGGGTGGCGCAGGAGTTCCTCCCCGATGCGAAGGACGGATGGGAGCTGGCGCTGAACCGGATCGCCGAGGATCCCGAGGGGTTCCTCGAGCAGCTCGGCAGCCTCGGCACCGTGACCGCGGAGATGCACTCGGTCCTCGCCTCGGACGCCAGCGATCCGGCGTTCGCCCCCGAGGAGCCGAGCCACGAGGCGCTGTCGCTCCTCACCGCGACAATCGACGAGGACATCGCGCGGATCTTTGCGCGCCTGCCCGAGGACGAGCGCTTGGCTCCGATCGCGGGCCGCGGCCAGGACGTGCGGGAGCGGCTCGCGCAGCGCTCGTCATTGAGCCCCGGGGGGCATGTGACCCGCACCCATGGTGACTACCACCTGGGGCAGACGCTGTACACGCCCCGCGGCTGGGTGATCATCGACTTCGAGGGCGAGCCGGCGCGTCCGCTCCCCGAGCGACGCCAGAAGCGCTCACCGCTGCGCGACGTGGCGAGCATGCTGCGGTCCTTCGCTTACGCAACATCGGCGGTCGAGATCCTGCGCGGCCGACCGGCCCCGGACGACTTCGAGGAGCGCGCGCGACAGACGTTCCTCGAGCACTACTTCGAGGCCGTTGAGCCGACGCTTCTGCCCAGCGGCCCGGCCGCCGTGGCCAACCTGCTCTCGGTCTTCGAGCTCGAGAAGGCGATCTACGAGCTTCAGTACGAGATCGACAACCGGCCCGACTGGATCACCATTCCCGTCGCCGGGATCGTGCGGATGCTGGAGTCCGAGTGAGCGTGACCACCAACGAACTCGACGCCGTCGTCCGTCGCGAGCACTCCAACCCGCACTCCGTGCTCGGCCCCCACCCCGCGGAACGCGGCGCCGACGGGGGCGTGGTCGTGCGCGCCTACCGCCCCGGGGCGGCGCGCGTGGCGGTCCGGCTCGAGGACGGTAAACGCACCGTGCCGCTCGAGCAGATCCACCCCGGTGGGGTGTTCGAGGGGCTCGTCGAGGGCGCCGAGCTCCCGCTGCGGTACGAGCTCGAGGTGAACTACGGACCCGGCGGCACGTTCACGATCGACGATCCCTACGCATACTCGCCGACGCTCGGCGAGCTCGACCTTCACCTGATCGGAGAGGGCCGGCACGAGGAGCTCTACGACCGGCTGGGCTCGCACGTGCGCACGCACGAGGGGACGCGAGGGACGGCGTTCGCGTTGTGGGCGCCGTCGGCGCGGGCAGTCAGCGTGGTCGGCGACTTCAACTCGTGGGACGGACGACTGCACGCGATGCGCTCGCTGGCCTCAGGCGGCATCTGGGAGATCTTCCTCCCGGGCGTGGAGGCGGGTGCCTGCTACAAGTACGAGATCCTCAGCGTGGACGGGGAGCTCAGGCTCAAGGCCGATCCCTTCGCGCAGGAAACCGAGGTGCCGCCGAAGACGGCGTCGGTGGTGTTCGAGTCTCACTATCAGTGGAGCAGCGACGACGCCGAGTGGCTGGCGCGACGGCGTGAGGGCAACCCGCTGCTGCACCCGGTGTCGATCTACGAGGTCCACCTCGGCTCGTGGCGGCGGGGCACGCTCGACGGCAACCGCTCGCTCACCTACACCGAGCTCGCCGACGAGCTCGCGGCCTACGTCCAGGACATGGGGTTCACCCACATCGAGCTCCTGCCGGTGATGGCGCATCCCTTTAGCGGTTCGTGGGGCTACCAGGTCAGCGGTTACTTCGCCCCGACCCCCATCTATGGCTCTCCCGACGATCTGCGCCACTTCATCGACCGCATGCACGAGCACGGGATCGGGGTAATCCTCGACTGGGTTCCCGCGCACTTCCCCCGCGACGAGTTCGCGCTCGCGCGCTTCGACGGCACTGCCCTCTACGAGCACGCCGACCCGCGACGCGGCGCGCACCCGGACTGGGGGACGCTTGTCTTCAACTACGCGCGCCACGAGGTGCGCAACTTCCTCATCTCCAATGCGCTGTTCTGGCTGCGCGAGTACCAGGTCGACGGCATCCGCGTCGACGCCGTCGCCTCCATGCTCTACCTCGACTACTCGCGCAAGGAAGGGGAGTGGGTCCCCAATCAGTTCGGCGGCCGCGAGGATCTCGACGCCGTCGCCTTCATGAAGGAGCTCAACGAAGTGCTCTACGGGCGCGAGCCGGGGATCATCACCGCCGCCGAGGAGTCGACCTCGTGGCCGGGGGTGTCTCGACCCACCTACCTCGGCGGTCTCGGGTTCGGCTTCAAGTGGAACATGGGGTGGATGCACGACACCCTCGAGTACTTCCAGCAGGACCCGATCTACCGCCGCTTCCACCATCACGAGCTGACCTTCAGCCTCCTCTATGCCTTCTCCGAGAACTTCATCCTGCCCCTGTCGCACGACGAGGTGGTGCACGGCAAGGGCTCGCTCTACGAGAAGATGGCCGGGGACCGGTGGCAGAAGCTCGCCAATCTCCGGACCATGTACGCCTACATGTGGGCGCACCCAGGCAAGAAGCTCCTGTTCATGGGGTGCGAGATCGCGCAGGAGCGCGAATGGAGCCACGAGCGCTCGCTCGACTGGCACCTGCTCGAGCGCCCCGAGAACGCGGGGATCCAAGCGCTGGTGCGCGACCTCAACCGCCTCTACCGCAAGGAACCGGCGCTCTACGAGACCGACTCCGACCCCGCCGGCTTCTGGTGGATTGAGCCGAACGACGCCGATCGCAATGTGCTCGCCTTCGGCCGCACCTCGTGCGACGGCGAGCGCGTGCTCGTGTTCGTGGCCAATCTCTCGCCGGTGCCGCGCGAGCACTACCGGCTCGGCCTGCCCCGCGCCGGGCGCTGGCGCGAGGCGCTCAACACCGACTCGACGTTCTACGGCGGCAGCGACATCGGCAACCTGGGCGGGGTCGAGGCTGAGCCGATTCCCTGGAACGGACAGCCGGTGTCGGCGGAAGTGACGCTGCCACCGCTCTCCGGGGTCTGGCTCGTTCCGGATGCGGACTGAGAATGCTCCCCACGGACGGGGCGCTCCGGGCCGCTGGACGTGACGCATCCGGGGGAGCACGGGCTGGCCCCGGGGCGCGCCGCCGCCTCGGTCTATCCGTGGGAGCACTGGTTGGGCGCGCGCCCGCTCGGCGATGGCCGCTGTCAGTTCCGCGTGTGGGCCCCGCGGGCGTCGGACTCGGTGGCGGTGCGCCTGGCTTCCGGCGATTTCCCCCTCGAGCATGCCGGGTACGGCGTCTACGAGCGGATGGCGGCGTGCGAGGCGGGCGAGGACTACTGGTTCGTGCTCGACGGCGAGCCGCTGCCCGACCCGTGCACGCGCTGGCAGCCCGAGGGTCTGCGAGGGCCGTCGCGGGTGGTCGATCCGCTTGCCTGGGGGGGCGCCGGGCCGGCGTTCGCGGCCGCGCCGCTCCGGGAGCTCGTGCTCTACGAGCTCCACGTCGGCACCTTCACCCCGGAGGGGACGTTCGACGCGGCGATCGCGCATCTGCACGAGCTTGCTGAGCTGGGAATCCGGGCGATCGAGATCATGCCCGTGGCCGAGTACCCCGGGGCGCGGGGATGGGGCTACGACGGCGTCTACATCTCCGCCGCGCAGTCCTCCTATGGCGGCCCCGACGGGCTCGCCCGGCTCGTGCACGCTGCCCACGAGGCTGGGCTGGCGGTGATCCTCGACGTCGTCTACAACCATCTCGGCGCCTCCGGAGTCCAAGCGATCGAGGCCTTCGGACCGTACTTCACCGAGAAGTACGAGACCCCGTGGGGGAGGGCGATCAACTACGACGACGCCGACTGTGACCCCGTGCGTGAGTTCGTTGTGCAGAGCGCCGTGGGTTGGGTCCGGGACTTCGGCATCGACGGGCTGCGCCTCGACGCCATCCACGCCATCTTCGACCAGAGCCCCGAGAACATCGTCGCCGCGGTCGCGCGCCGCGTCCACGAAGCGCGCGCGGACGCTCTCGTCATCGCCGAGAGCGGGCTCAACGACCCCCGCGTGATGCGCCCCCGCGACGAGGGCGGGTACGCGTGCGACGCCGAATGGGCCGATGACTTCCATCACGCGCTGCGGGTTCTCCTCACCGGCTACCGCGAGGGGTACTACGAGGAGTTTGGCCGCGTGGCGCAGCTGGCCAAGGCGTTCCACCGCCCCCACGTGCACGACGGGGACTACTCGACCTTCCGCCGGAAGCGCTTCGGCGCGCCCGCCGACGACGTGCCCACCGAGCGGTTCGTCGTCTTCGACCAGGACCACGACCAGGTCGGCAACCGAGCCTACGGCGACCGCCTCCCCGCTGACGCACGCCCCCTGGCGGCCTTCTGCACGCTGCTCTCGCCCTTCGTCCCGATGCTCTTCATGGGCGAGGAGTACGGCGAAGATGCGCCCTTTCAGTTCTTCTCCGACCACATCGACGAGGAGATCGCCACCGCGACCCGGGAGGGGCGCCGGCGCGAGTTCGCCGCCTTCAAACAGTTCGGGCAGGAGATTCCCGATCCTCAGGCGGCCTCGACGTTCGAGGCCTCGAAGCTTACCCGTCGGGCCGACCCCGAGCTCGCCCGCCTCTACCGCGAGCTCATCGCCGCGCGCCGCGAGCTCCCAGCCGGGGATGCCGACGAGATCGCCTTCGACGAGGACGCGCGCTGGCTCCGCGTGAAGCGGGGAGAGTTCGAGCTCGTGTGCAACTTCTCGCAGGAGAGCGCGCGGGTACCGTGCCAGGGATCGCGGGTCCGGCTCTCCACCCAGGCCGACCCCCGGGTCGCGGACGGACACGTCGAGGTCGCGGCGATGTCCGGGGCGCTCCTCAGATGACGGGGCGCTCACCGGGGGGTGGCGGCGCGGTGGTGGGGCCCTTTCGCCGGCACAGAAGCTTGACCTCGCCCGTGCCAGCGCGAGAGGCGGCGCGGTCCGCCTCGCGATGAAGACGAGCTCGTCGATGGTCACGCGTCCGACCGCGGCCCGGAGCGGCGCGGGTGGCCGCATTGCACCAAAAGCGGTAGTCGCGGCGGGATCGTCCGCTCTCTCGTTGCGCAAGCGGTGTCGGATTGGCGACCGCCTCGTTGTCCCCTACGTCGTAGCCACGTAGAGTTGGTCGAGCGTTGTTTGATTACTTCCTGCGAACCCGTCCGCTTGTGCTCGCAGTGGCCGTGATGCTCGGGGTGGGGCTGGGCCGTGGCGGCACGGCGCTTGCTGCGGGTGGTTGCAACGGTACCGGGGGCGGAACGATCGTGGAGGGGGCGGAACGATCGTGGGCTCGCTTGATGTCCCTGCAAACACTGTGTGCAGTTTGCCGGCGGGGACGATCGTGACCGGCGCGACGACGGTCGAAGGTTCTCTCAGCGGCTCTCGGGACGAGTTCCAGGGCGCGCTCACGGCGACCAACGCGGGTACGATCGATTTGGTCGACAGCTCGGTGGACGGGGCGTTCTCCGCGCACGACGACTCGGGAGCGATTGCCCTCACCGACGACTCGATGTCCGCAGCGCTTACGTTATCGGGCAACCACGGTGCCATCAGAGTGACCGGAGACACGGTATCGGGGCCCGCGACCATCGATGGCAACACAGGTAATGTCACCGTCGGCAACGACACGTTCCAGAACGCGCTCGAGTGCTCGGGGAATGATCCTCCGCCAGTCGACTCGGCCGGAAGCACAATTGGAGGCGGAGCTTCGGGGCAGTGCGCCGGCTTCGACTCCGGCCCCACGCCGACGTCGTCACCGGCGCCGGTATCACCGACCATGCCGACGCAAACTACGTCGGTCCCGATCCCGCCTTCCCCTCCCGGCAAGCACGCGCGGGCTCGTGCCCAGCTAGTCGTGAGCTGGAGGTGGACGGGCGCCCGCACTCGACTGCGCCGCGTGAGCATCACGAACTTCCCCAAAGGCGGAAGCGTCCGCTTCCGCTGTCGGGGTCGCGGCTGCCCGCGGCATAGCACGGCGCGCGCAACCTATGGCGAGTTGCGCCCGGTCCTCAGGTCCTTGGGCGGCTTGGTCTTCCGCGCCGGCGATGAGCTCTTCGTGACGGTAAGCGCGCCTAGCTTGACGTCCGAACGGGTTGAGATACGGGTGCGCGACTCAAGAAAACCCACGGCGCGACTGCTCCGATAACCGCGCGCATCTAAGCCGCGCGATTGACGTGTACGGGCTCCTTGAACGGACCACAGGCTCCCGGAGCCCCACCTCGCAGCGCGCGATAAGGGACGCCACGATCCGGATGCCACGGCCTTCGCCGCGCTGCTTGTGCTTTTGCACTGACAGGTCTGCTGCAGGAGGCGTCGCTCCTCGTTTGGACGAGGAG
>JALYZL010000047.1 GCA_030948875.1 Actinomycetota bacterium | reverse complement strand
CGCCCGGTCCGGTCATCGGCCTACAGGCCCGCACCCGCGGGAAGACGAAGATCGAGCTCGACTTCAACGCGCCCGGCACCGATGCCCAGCATCCGCCCCCAGCCCGCAGCTACCTCGTCAAGCAATCCCTGCGACCAATCCGAAACGCCAGCGACTTCGCCCACGCCCAGAGGCTGTGCAAAGGCGCGTGTGGCTTCTCGCTCGCCCTGGTCGGCCAGCGGATCTCGCTCATGGTCACCGGCCTGAGACCCCACACCACCTACTACTACGCGGTGGCCGCTCGCGACAATGTGTCCGCTCGCCTCGGGCCGCGCTCGCCGACGATCAAGGCGAAGACCGCGTGAGCACCGGAACGTAGAATGGGCGCAATGGATGGTGAAGAGGGCTTGGAGGCAGGTCCGCGCGGGCAGGTCCGGCGCGGGGTGTCGGTTCTGGGAGTGGCGGCGGTGGCCGTGGTGGCGATCTTCGCGGGCGATCTGTTCGGCGTGCGTGAGAGCATTCTCGGGAGTGCCACCCCGGCTCCGAGGGCGGTGGCCGTGAGTCCGTTCGTCACGGTCAATTCTCAGGCGGGCCACACGATCAAGTCCGTGCTGAGCTCTCAACCCTGGTGGCAGGGCGTGCAGGATCTCAGCGGTGGGTCGACGACGAGCACGGCCGCCGCGTTCTCCATCGGCAGTGGCGTGAGTCAGTGGCGCGCGAAGTGGACTTGTCAGACGGGTCATCTCGTGGCCGCGCTCTCCGGCCAGTCTCGGCCACTGCTTGATGTCGGCTGCCCGGGAACCGGGACTGCGTACGTGACTCGAACCGGGGCGATGAGCCTACGCGTGAGCGCCGGGGGGCCGTGGACGATTCGTGTCGCTCAGGAGGTCGACGTGCCCCTGGTCGAGCCGCCGCTCCCGGCCATGACCGCTCCCGGTTCGGCGGTCCTCGCGACGGCGAAGTTCTACGGGATCGATCAGAAGTCAATTGGTCGTGTCATCGTCTATCGCCTTGCTTCAGGGCGCTACGCGTTGCGCCTGTCTGACTTCTATGTCAGTCCAAATGTCGATCTCCAGATCCGCCTCGACCCGTTGGCGGCGCCGCACAGCACGCACCAGTACCTCTCCACGCGGTCGGCCTTGGTGGCTCCCCTCAATGTGACCGCGGGATCACTGAACTTCCTTGTCCCGCCGGGCCTGGATCCGACCCGGTATCGGTCGGTGGTGATCTGGTGTCCGCTGATCGTCAGCGCCTACGCCGCTGCTTCGTTGGCGACCGGATGAGACGGTTCCCATGAGTGCCTCGTCGGTCGTTGCCCCGAGTCCCGGCGTTCGGTTGGGGAGCGTTCCCATCGTCCTTCCCAGCTGGCGCGATCCCCGGTTGAAGCTGTCGGCCGTGATCATCTCCCTGCAGGTGCTTGGGCAGACGGTGCTGGGGTTCAAGGTTTCGATCGCTCAGATCCTCGTCACGGTGGGCGCGTGTGCGATCGTGGATACGGCGGTCACGCTGCGGCGCCAGCGGATGCTGGTGTGGCCGGCGAGCGCTCTCCTGACCGGCAACAGCGTGGCCTTCATCCTGCGTGCATCGGGCACCCGGCACGGTGACTGGTGGACGCTGCACGGGATCCAGTACTTCCTGCTCGCGGGGATGCTCGCCTTGCTCTCGAAGTATCTCCTCCAGACCGGTAAGCGCCATCTCTTCAATCCCTCCAACGTCGGTCTCGTTTGGACGCTCTTGATCATCGGGCCCGTTCACGTGTTCCCGCAGTACCTGTGGTGGGGGCCGCTGGGCGTGCCCGTCGTGCTCGCCCTCGCCGTGATCTTCCTCGGGGCGCTGTGGATTCTCAAGTCGGTAGGGATGTTCGCGATGGCCGGGACCTTCTGGGTCACCCTTGCCACGCTGGTCGGAGTGTTCGCCTTGACCGGCAGCAGCTTCATCGCCATCTGGCACTCTGGCCCAGTCGCCGGGCTCGCCTACTGGCGGGACATCTGCCTCTCGCCCGAGCTGCTGATCTTCGTCTTCTTCATGATGTCCGATCCCAAGACGACGCCGCGGACCGCGCGCGGGCGAGTGATCTACGGGGCCGCGACGGCCATCGTGGCCGCGGCCCTGCTGTTCTGGGAGCCGACGGAGTTCGGGATCAAAGTCGCGATCCTCGCGAGCCTGACCGTCGTGTGCGCGCTGGTGCCGGCGATCGATGCGGTCGCCAGCCGGACGCGCACGCCCCTTCCCGGCCGGTCAGCATGGAAGTCCGTCGTCGGCTCCCGCGGATGGCGCAGCCCGGCGCTCGTCGCCGCGGCGCTGATCGCCATCGCCGCGCCGATCGACACCCTGGCGTTGACCTCGAACAAGCAGATCGTCCTCATCGAGCAGGGCCTGACCGGCAACAAGAACGCGCAGTAAGGCCGACATCCCTCCTCCCGCCAAATCCCGCCGCCCCCCCAGCAAGCAGCCGCCGAGGCAGAGCCGGGCGCCGCGCGCTCCGAGCCCCCCTACGACCCGGCAGGCCGACGTCTGGCGCTTCGCCGCTCTCGCCGCCTTGGGGGCGTGGACGATCGTCGTCCCCTACCTCGGCCGCGCGATCGGCCTCGTCGTCGATGTCGCCTCGAAGGTCGAGATCGTCGACCACGTCATACCTGGAGCGATCGTGGCGGGAGTCGGCGCCTACCTCGCGATCAACGCCCGTCGCGGCACCCTACCCAAGCTGAGCCGACCCGTTGGTGGCGGCATCTGCTTCCTCGCCGGCTTCTGGGTCCTCGCAACTCACGTACCGCTGATCTCCGACGCGGTCCACGGAAAGGCCTCGTGGGGTTCGACGATCTGGCACGCGAGCACGGCGGTGCCGATCGTCGCGCTGTCGCTGTGGACGGTGCTCAGAGACTCATGAGCTCGGCTCGGTCCCGGCTGCGCTCAGCTCGTTGAAGTGGCGGGTGCTGCCGTCGGTCATTACGAGCCACGTCTCGCCGTCGCGCGCGGCGGCGCCGGTGGTCTCGATGCCGAGTGCGGCAGCGGCGAGCAGGTCGCCGGCGACGCGGTGCACATCGCGGACGACGCCGATGTTGAACAGCGATCGGATCTCCGTCGTCACGTCGCCGTCTCCGGCGCGGAGGACGACACGCAGGTCTTCGCGGATCGCCAGCGCGGCGACGGTGATGGCGATGTTCTCGCCGTCGTCCGAGGTGATGGCCGCGAGCGCCCGGGCGCGGCCGAGGCTCAGCTTGGCGAGCAGGGTGCGCTCGGCGCCCGACCCGATCACCACGGGGATCTTGTCGTCGCGGGCCAGAGCGACGGCGGGCGCCGATGGGTCGCGCTCGACAGCGACGACGCCGATGTCGAGGCTTCGCAGCAGTTGGCAGAGACGGAGCCCGACCTGGCCGAGCCCGACGACGACGACGTGGTCGGAGCGGGGGATCGCCCGGCGGCCGATGATCCCGGTCAGGCGGCGATCGAGCAGGCGGTTGATGATCCCGGCGGTGAGAATCGCCACGAAGCCGAGGGAGCCGAGCATAAGCACCGCTGCGAACAGCTTGTTCCCCGCGCCCGCTCGGTCGACGGCGGCGTTGGAGTCGACGGTGACGAGTGTCTTGGCGGCGTCGTAGAACGCGTCGACGGGCTGCTGATGGAGTGCCAAGCCCGACACGACGGCATCGAGGGCAAGGATGGTGATGAATCCGCCAAGCCCGGCGACGAGGAACCGCGCGTTGAGGTCAAAGGGGCGAAACGCGCCGCGGATCTCGTGGAGGGCGCGAACCAGGCGCCCCCGGCGTCCGATGTGCAGAGGAACAACCTCGACACCGTCACCGGCCTCGCGGACGCCGGCGAGGCCACCGGGAAGCTGCGCCAGCGATTCGAGACCCTCGGCGATGCAGGGCCCGGCAAGGGTGGTCGCCACGGCGTCGGCCATCGAGGTCACCTGGCAGCTCGGCACCGCTTTGCGAAGCTGGCTGGCCACGGTGAGATTGAAGACGGTGACGATGAGCCGCCGGCCCGGGCGAGCGTGCTCAACGACGAGCGCGATGCGGAGAACCTCGATGTCGTCTCGTGAGGCGACCATGGTAACGTCGAAGTCGCCGGCGAGGACCGAGGCGATCTCGCGGTCGTTGGGCCGCCGCAGCCAGCGTACGCTGGCCCCCGCGCGGGTCAGCGCGACCTCGACCGAGCGCGGAAGTGCCCCATCGCCGATCAGCAGCACCGACCGCGCCGGCGATTCTGTGGCACCCATCGAGAACGACGGTCCGGTCCCTATGGTCGCGCGTACCCGGACCGAGCGGGCTCGGCCATCGCCAGCAGCCGTTCCGCGAGCTCTTCGATCGCAAGCACGGAGATGCCCTGGGGATCGAAGTCCAGCGGCGAGAGACCGGCACGCTCGGCGGTCATCAGCCCGACGTCGTACGGTATGACGCCCGCGATCTCGACTCCTGCCGTGCTCGCCAGCTCATGCACCGCCTCGAGCTCGCGCTCATCGCGCACCTTGTTGACCACGAGCTCGATCCGTTCGGGCGAGAGCTGCCTGCCGAGCCCGATCATGCGCCGCCCGGTCTCCAGCGAGCGGAGGTAGGGCTCGACGACGACGAGCATGGTGTCCGCATGCAGCGCCTTGCTCTGCGCGAAGTGCTCCAGCGAGGCTTCGATGTCGAGCAGGCAGATGTCCTGCGGAGCCTGCGATGCCACTGCGACGAGGCTACGAACCGTAGCGTGCAGAGTCCCCAGTCATCCTGCCCCGGCCTTCTGCTCTGGCCGCAGCGAGAGCAGGGTCACGCCGTCGGGAGCTTGCAGCGAATGCGACGCGCAAATCTCTTCGAACGACTTGGTCAGCCGGTAGCTTCCGTCGGTGTACTCGATCAGGTCGGCGGACAGCGTCGGCATCGCCTCCATCTCCTCGGGCGAGACACCGAGGGTCAGCGCCAGATTGGGATTCGGATCGCCGTCGATCGCCAGTACGCGCCGACCGCGACGAGCGAGCAGGCGCGCAAGCGTCCCCGAAATGGACGTCTTCCCCACCCCACCCTTGCCAACGATCGCGAGCTTCATGGCCTGCAGCCTACCGCTAGGCTCCCCGACTCGCTGCGTTTCGAGAGGGAGGCCCGCCGCTGGCGAGCCGCGTACAATCGACGCGATTCGCCTACTCGTGTTCGTATCGCGGGAGGGCGCAGGTGGGATTGGAAGCAACAATCGACATCGGACATAGCTCACGGCGCCCGCGGTTCGCGGTGACTCGCTGGTCGCTGATCGTGACCCTGTTGGCGGCGAGCGGACTGACGGCGTGCGGCGGATCAACGACGACACAGGCCTCGACCCACACCGTCCCGTCCTCGACGACTGGCTCCGCGCCGTCGGCTCCGACCTCCACCACCCAGACGTCGACGTCGGCTGGCAAACCTGTGCACCGGACACGCGCGCAGCACAAGCCGCACCGCACCAGCGCTGCGACCCCGCCTCCGACGAGGACCACGATCGCCGCCACCAGCCCGTCACGGCCCAGGCTCTCCTCCGTCACCACCGCCCCCAGGTACTCGGGGCCGTCGCCCACCTACTGCCTGAGGGCAGCGGGACTAAATCGTGCTCGGCAAGCTACCACGTCGTCGCACGTGTGGCAGGCCAATTTCGGTAAGTCGCGGCTGCACGACGGCAAGGCCATCGTGTTTCTGTCCGGCCCGTTCGAGAGCGCGACGGCAGCCAAGAGCTTCGCGCAGCCGCTCCTCGGGGTCGAGCTCGCCGTGACCGCTGGCCGCTGGGTAGCCTCGGCCGCCCGCTCGAGCCAGCTCGGCCCGGCGGTCGACAAGGTGGCGACGTGTATGACTTCCTAGGACCCGACTACGCGGCGCGGGCGCGCGCCGTTCGCGCTAGGACAAGGCCCAGGAGCACGAGGCCGGCGAGGCCGGCGAGGAGCCCGGCGTAGCGCAGAGCATCCTGTGCGCCACTCGACAGGCCGCTCGCGTTCTGGATTGCGACGGCCGCCTCGGCGAGATCCTGCTTCTGTGTCTGCGGCGTGCCGTCGCGGGTGTCGGTCCAGATCCCGAGGGCCGCTCGATTGTCGGAGATCAGCGCCAGCCGGCTGCCAAGGTCGGGCAGGCCCTCCCTCGCGCCGAACCCGATGCGCGAGTCCGACGGCCGGCTCGAGAGCCGGATCGACGCCGTGAACGTCTGGCCGTGATCGAAGGACGATTGGAAGGACGCCTCGTTCTCGATGTTGTGCGCGTCGGCGCGACGGTCGTAGTAGAGGACGTCGAGACGTCCGTCCGGCGTCACCGCGATCTGCGGCAGATACTGAGCGGTGCCGTCGTGCAGCTTGGTGTCGTTGACGCGCTTCGGCCCCACCCACGCGCGGCTCCCGGGCGCCAGCGTCCAAAGCCAGACATCGGGGTCGCCGAGGCGGACGTCCGTGAAGGCGACGTAGACGCGCCCGCTGCCGTCGACCGCAAGCGATGGCGATGGAGACAGGAAGACGATGTACCGTGACATCGGCCGCACGCGCGAGTCGACGATCGATTCCTGCCAGCGCGCGCCCTCGTCCTGCGAGCGCGCGACCACGAGCGTGTAACTGCCCTGGTACGACGGCCCACCGTGGCCATTGTGAGCCCCCTGGTAGTCCAGCACGTCGTTGCGGGTGTCCACGTACAGGACGTAGAGGGTCCCGTCGCGCGCGACGACGGGCACCGGGGTGATCGCGTGGGTGTACGCCGCGCCGTTGACCTGGACCGGGGCACTCCAGGTCGCGCCCCCGTCGTCGGAGCGCGACACGACGATCGGGTTGCCCGGCCCGGTGAACTTCAGGACGCCGACGCTGAGGCCCTGCAGCCAAGTCAGATAGACGCGCCGCGCGTCGCGCGGATCGGGCGCGAGTCGCACCTGGAACGTGAGCGGCCCGTGGACGCGCACGGGCGTGGAGAGCGTGCGCCCGCCGTCCTTGGAAGTGGAGACCCAGAGCGCGTGCGGGGTATTGCCGGCGCCCGCAAGCGTCACGAACGACAGGTACAGCGTACCGTCGCGCGCGAACGCGACGTCGGGGGCGTAGCACTTCGCCTCCTCGCCCTTCGGTGTCGGGATCGCCTTCTGCGACCAACTTGCGCCCGAGTTGAACGAAATGTCGAGGGCGCAGGAGAAGAACGGCGTGTCGATGCGACTGGACACCGCGAGGTTTGCGGGAACGACGGGGTTCTGAACGAGCGTGGGCGAGTTCAGCGCGTCGATGTTCCCAGGGATGTGCGCCGACGGGTTGACGGTGGCGTCGGTCCCGACGAGGCGAACCCCGGCGCGTCTACTCGCCGATCCCGAGAGAAGAAGCGCCACCGCCGCAAGGACGCAGAGCCCTCCTCCGAACAGCAAGGGTCCCAACGAGCCCCGGCGCCTTGAAGCGTCGGGACTCGATGGAGGAGCGTCGGCAGACTCGGAAATCGCGGCCGCGCTCGGCGGCCCTTTCTCCGCCGTCATTCAGATCGTGCCGACGACGACGCTGCCTGTTGTGACTGGGCTTAGCGCGTCCTGCTGGATCCCGAGCGGGCCCGGCGCGGCCGCGTCGCCACCACGGCGGCGCCGCCGGTCAGGGCGACAAGACCCAGCGCGAGCATCACCAGACCGGCGACCACGCTCGAGCTCAGACCGCCGCCGTTCGTCGTGCCGTCCGCCGAGGCCGCCGCCAGGGACGTCGGCGTCGACGAGGTCGCGAATCCGCTCTCAACGGCACCCACGGCACTTGCGACCGAAGGAGCCTGTGCGCGATGGGCGGAGACCGCGTGCCGCTTAGCGGTCGCGCGGGCCCTCGCCGGGACCCTCGGAGCCGTCGAGCTGGCGAATACTGTCTGGCCCGCCTGCTGCGTCACGCCGGCTGTGGCGCCGCGCGCACGTGCCGCAAGCTGCGACTGGCCCGTCGTCACGACCGGGGCGGCCGGCGCCGCGCTCGGGGCGTGGTTGCGCTTCGCCCCCGCGCTCGGCACGGTCGCGGTCACCGCTCCGCTCGTCGACGCAACGACCCCTGAACGTGCCGGAGCCGACGCCGTGCCGGGGGTCGCGGGCGCCGTAGTAGCAGCGCCCGTCGTCGGCGCGGTCGCGGCCGGCGGCGCGGGCGTAGAGCCAGCACCGGCCGGCGGCGTCGTGGATCCGGAGGCAGGCGGCGTTGCCGGTGTCCCGAAAGTGTTTGACGTGCAGGCCCACGCGAAGCTCACTCCCACGATGACCGTGCTGAGCACCGACATGGTTCCAAGTACGAGAACCCTCATCCGACCACTCATCAGCCACCTCCGACCGGCTTCGCTGGATACTAAGTGCTTAGCGACACTATCACACCGTCCGCGCGAAAAGCAAGGTTCGGAGCCCTCCGCGGCCTTCAGCGTCGACGACTCTTGTGATGCGCTTTCTTGCCCCCAGCGACCTGCACGGTCAGACGGTCCGATTGCGCACCTGCGCATATGGAGCTCTGCTCGATGCGGGCGCGGAAGAACTCTGTGCCCTTGAGCTTGACCGCCGACGACTTGAACGCTCCGCTCGCGGTCGTCTTCACGGTCGCGAAGGTCTTGAACAGGCTCCCGCTCGGAGCGCGATCCTGGAGCAGAACCGACTGCGACGCCTGGCACATTGTCGGATTGGCGAAGGCCTCGAGCACGCCGCGTAGAGTTACCGAGCCACCGCTCTTGACCGTGCTCTTCGACGCGTCGATGTCGAGGGTCCGGCCCGCTATCGCGACCATCATACTCCCGGCGGGCCCGGGCGACCCGCCCGGTCCGGGCGACCCGGCCGGTCCAGCCGGTCCCTCCGGCGGACCCGGTGGGGTCGGGACGACCGCGTTCGGGTTGGGGGTGAATATGTACATCCGGCCCTGGCCGAGCACCGGGGGCGACGCGGATGTGGCCCACCGCGGCGCCGTCACGGCGAACGAGAGTTGGCCGGTGCCGTTGAGATCGCCGAGGGGAATCACATGCATGCCGAAGGCATCCGCTGCCTGATTGTCCGGATCCTGGATCGTCTGCAGCGATTGGTTGTTCTGCGGGACCATGAAGTTGACCGTGGTGTTCGTATCGGCCATCCCCGTCGTCGGCACGTTCGAGAAATCGCCGGCCATCACCTGGTTTCCGACCGCACTGCCGCCGACGAGTTTGCCGACCCCCTCCACCGGGTTGGCGAAGCGCGCCATTGTCTTCGGGGTGGGATCGTCGATCCGCGCGAAGTTGGGCTGGTTCGAGGCGACGTTGCCGCTGAACACCCACCCGACGCCCGCCTGGGTCTTGCTCCCGGAGTCATTCCACGACCCGAAGATCACGTCCGGAAGCGCCGACTCGCCGACGTCCCCGACAGGGAACTGCTCGCCGGTCGTGAAGCCGAACAGCGTGTTGGGCTGGGGCTGGGGGTCGGTGTAGACCTGGAGGATCGAGCCCGTCGCGCCGTCGTACAGGAAGCAGGCGCCCTCCTCGTAGTTCGCGGGATCCGGGTTCCAGATCGGCGTGTACGCGCGATGCGCGCAGATGATGTAGTCCGGAATGCCGTCTTGGAGAGTCGACCGGTCCACCAGCGGGCAGAGGGCGCCGGGCGTGACGGGGATGAAGCTGCCGCCCTGCTGGCAAGTGCCGACGTCACCGATCGGGTACTGCACGTGACCGAAGTTCTGGTTCTGGTCGCCGGCGGAAGTCGCATTCGGGAACGGGAGCTGAGCCGCGGGGTTCTTGATCGTCATCTGCGGCGTGTTGGCCGGGGTGGCGGGACTTGTCCCCGCGATCGCTCCTCCGCTGTACACGTACGACCGACCTGAACCGACGCAGACCTGTGAGGCGGCGGTGGGGGGAACGCCCACCCCGGGGCCGGTCCCCTGCGTGGCGCACTGCGTGAACGGGAGGGCGGTCCCGCCTGACGCCGCGCTCCCCGCGATTTCCGGGAACTGGTTCGCGCCGACGATGATGGAGGGGAGGCCGCCCTTGCCGGACGGATCGATGCTCGTGATATCCCCCTTTGCCACCGCGGAGGGCATCGTCGGGCAGGTGGCGACCCCAGCATTGCCGATACAGGCCGGCAGTCCGCGCGGGGCCGTTGCGGTTCGCCCGAATCCGCCCCTGTAGACCGGCACGGTCCCGCTCTGAGCGGGGAGGGCCTTCTGGATGGTCTCGATCTGCGTGATGTCAGCGGCGGGCATGTCGAGGACCTTGAGGACGTTCATCGTCTTGCCGTCGATGATGTAGACCCGACCGACGCTTTGGACGACGGTGCCGTCGGTGGCCTTCACAGGGGTGCCGCCGAGGCCCCAAAGGATGTCGGGCACGCCGTCGGGCGGCCCCATCACCGGGTCCGGGCAGACCGGACCCGGGTTGTTCGCCGTCGGCGTGATCGGATCCGGGCAGCTGCCGATGTCGCCGTACCGCGCTAGGAACGTGTCGGCCCCGTCCTTCGCCACCTGCCCGGTGCTCGGATCGGGCGCGTTCGTGAACCGGATCGTGTTTCCGGTGACGGGGTCGATCTCGTACAGGATCCCGTCCCCGTTGAGGCTGCCGGTGTACTGGGCGGCCGCGATGTCCTCGTGGCCGGACCCGTTGACGTCACCGATCGGTGCGTTCGTGTTACCGAACCCGCCGTTCGCGATCGGGAGCGGGGAGTCGATCCGGAGCACGTTGTAGCCCGGCGGGAGGCCGGGCGGCTGGGCGGCGGTGGCTGTACCCGCAGCGACGAATGCCACGACCAGACAGCCGACTAGGAGTGCGATTGCGCGAACGCGAGACGTTTTCACAGCATCCTCCAGCAGAGCGTTTTCCGGAGCGCCCCGGGCGCTCGGTTGTTCCCAATCAGACGCGACCCTACATCATCGAGCTAGATGTCTGACGCCTCTACCGACTGCGCTAGACGGTTCGCGCCACTACCGAGCGCGCTAGGCGCGCGCGACCTCCATGAACCAGGTAGTCTGCTCCCGTGCCGGTCCCGTCGAACAGCAAATCGGCTTGGCTACGTGCCGGGGTGGGCGCCATCGCGGCAGTGCTGGTCTCGCTCGCCGTGGCCGCGATCCTGGTACCCGGCAGCGCGCCCGCCGGGCAATCCTCGCCGGCCGGCCCGGTGGTCGAGCAGATCGCGACCGGCTACTACCACTCCTGTGCCGTGCTGCCGAACCAGGCCCTCCGCTGCTGGGGGTTCAGCGGCAACGGTCAGCTCGGCTACGGGAACACCAACACCGTCGGCGAAACCGACACCCCCGGGTCGGTCGGGCCAGTGGACCTCGGCGGCCACACCGTCGCGGCGCTGACCGCCGGCGACTACCACACGTGTGCGATCCTCGACGACGGCACCGTCCGCTGCTGGGGCTACGGATACGACGGCGAACTCGGCTACGGCAACCAGAATAACGTGGGGTACAGCAACAACACCACCCCGGGCTCGATGCCGCCCGTCAAGCTCGGCGCCGGGCTAACGGCGACCGCGATCAGCGCCGGCGGCCGCTACGGCCACACGTGCGCGATCCTTAACACCGGCGGTGTCGAATGCTGGGGCGACAACCAGTACGGGGAGCTCGGCAACGGCCTTGTCAACGGCCTCGGTAGCGGCACCTTCGCCCCCGTCGGTCCGCTCAATCTCGGCAGTGGGCACACCGCCAAGGCGATCGCGGCGGGCTCCCAGCACACCTGCGCGATCCTCGACGACAACAGCGTGAAATGCTGGGGCTCCGACGCCTACGGCCAGCTCGGCTACGCGACGAGCGGAACCGTGACCGACCCCAGCGCTGTCGGCGCGGTCGACCTCGGAGCCGGCCACACCGCCAAGGCGATCACCGCAGGCGACTTCTACACCTGCGCGATCATCGACGACGGCAGCGTCGAGTGCTGGGGCCAGGGCGACTCCGGCCAGCTCGGCTACGGCAATACCAACTCGGTCGGCCCGCCCAGCACCCCCGGCTCGGTCGGATCCGTCGACCTCGGTCCCGGACGCAAGGCGGTCGCGATCAGCGCCGGCGCCGACCACACGTGCGCGGTCCTCGACAACGGCAGCGTGCTCTGCTGGGGCTCCGGCGCCAACGGCCAGCTCGGATACGGCAATACCAACTCGGTCGGCGCGACCAACACCCCCGGCTCGGTCGGACCCGTCAACCTGGGTGCCGGGCGCACGGCCACGGCGATCAGCGTCGGCCATTCGGACACGTGCGCGCGCCTCGACAACAGCAGCGTGCAGTGCTGGGGGTTGGGAACCAGCGGCCTGCTTGGCCACTGCGACGACGAGAACGTCGGCGACACCGGCACCCCCGGCTCGGTTCCGCCGGTCGACATCGGCTCCGGGGGCGCCGCATGCCCCTCGCCCCCGGCGACGACTCCGCCACCCACCACCGCAACGACCACCACCACGCCGACATCCACTACGCCTGTGGCGCCGACGAAGCCGGGCCCGTCGGCGTTCGCGGCCGGGCTGCGCGCGCAGACGCTGCGGGCGAAAGGATTCCGCGCCTGTCTGACCCTCGTCGCCACTCGGGAGCGCAGTGCGCGTGAGCGCGCGCTGAGGAGCTATAGCCGCGCGTCGCGCACCCGCGCGCGACTCCTGCGCAAGATCGCGCGCCGCGCGAGTACAGCTGACGCTCGCTGCGTGCACAGGTTCGGCCGCGAGCCCGGCCGCGTCACGAAGCTCTCCGCGGTGCCGGGCGCCGGGGGCAGGATCGTGCTGAGCTTCAAAGCCGTCGGCTCCGACCGGTCATCCCCGCCCGCGGCGCGGAGCTATCTGATCGCGCAATCGCGACGCCCGATCCGGACGGCGCGCGAGTTCGAGCATGCCGCCGAGCTGTGCGGGGGACGCTGCAAGTTCGCGGTGACCCAGCTCGGCACGCCGATCACGCTCAAGATCACCAGTCTGCAGGCCGGCGCGACCTACTACTACGCCATCGCCGCTCGCGACAACGTGTCCGGGCGGACGGGCCCGCGATCGCCGGCGGCGCGGGCGACGACGAAGTAGCACGCGAGTCGGCGCCGAGGCCCAGACAAGTTCGGCGGATAACCGGTCTCGCTAGTTGCCCGGCGCCTATAGGACTGCTATTGTCGCCCATACTGCAGGATCGATGCGAGGGTGGTGAGGAAGTGGGCCGGCATAGTCGCCTAGGTTTGATCGTCGTACTGTCCGTCTGTGCTGTGGGGCTGCTCGTGGCTAGCGTCGCCTGGGCGTGCGGCTCGCCTACGTTTGGGACGCCGGCGACGCCCGCGTTGCCTTCGCCCAATTCAACCCCGCCCCCCTCCTCGTCGGCGCCAACCTCGCCGACCCCGCCCGGCACCGCCGCCCCGGTGGCGCCAGCGCCGGCGCCCGGGGCCGCGACAGGAACGAGCCATGCTGGCGCCGCCACTGGCTCGTCGGCGTCGGGGTCAAGCGTTTCGGCGGTCACGAGCGGGGCTGCGGCACACGCGACCAGCGGCGCCTCGGCCGGATCGCAAAGCCGCGGCAGCCGCGGCACGCCCAGCAGCGTCGGGTCGGGCACCGTCCAGCCGACTGTCATCCCCTCCGCGGCGCCCGCCGTTTCCGCAGCGCAACCGGTGGCCACGATCGCGCCGACCCGGCCTTCATCGGCCACCAGCCAGATCAACGGTCCGGCGGCGTTCGCCGCGCGGATCCACGGTAAGACGGGCGGCTTCTCCCGTCACGGTAACCAGCTCGCATTCGCGAGCTCGGCACCCTCGAGCTCGTCGGCGGCCAGCGCCAGCGGCGACGTCTGGAGCGGCGTGCAGGCCGGCGCCAGCCCGTCGATCGAATCCGCGGCCGCGGGGGCCAGCGGTCAGCCGGCCGGACTCAGCTCGTCGGTACTCGCAGGTTTGGTGATCTTCGGTCTCGGTCTGATCGGACTCGCCTCTGGAGGCGCCTACATGGTCGTGACGAGCCGCCGCGCGGCGGCCAGCGCCGGAGCACGCAAGCGGAGCTAGAAGCCAAGCTGCATGAACGCTAGGGGTTCGCTGGAGGCCGCCTCCGGCGAACCTCGTGGGGCAGCGACATCGAGCCGCCGCGACCGTGTGCCGCGGATTGCCCCGCGGTTCTTGGTGGCGTTGGGCCTGTCGCTGCTGGTGGTGGGCGGCGGCGGCGTGGCGCTGTCCGGAGCCTTTGATCAGAGCCCGACCGTCCGCGTGGCCGGACACGACGCCCCGGTTTTGCCGTCGTCGGCGGACAACCCGGGTGACATCAGGGCCTACAACTCGCCGACGCTCGTCCGGAATCCCGTTCGCCCGGCGAACCTGGCGGTCTCGAGCCGGATCGACACGCCCCTCTACTCCTGCGCGCTGGACGTGACCTACGACGGCGGCGCGAGCTGGTCGCAGACGCCGATCCCAGCGCCCAGGGGGCAGGAAGCCAAGTGCTTTGCGCCCGATGTCGCCTTCTCGTCGGCTGGCACGCTGTACCTGTCGTTCGTGACCCTCGCCGGCAACGGCAACAGCCCGAACGCCCTCTGGCTCTCGAAGTCCAGCGACGGTGGGCGCACGCTCTCCACGCCCATCCGCGTGGCCGGCCCAGACACCTTCCAGGTGCGCCTCGCGGCGGACCCGATCCGGCCGGACCGCGTGTACATGACGTGGGTTCAGGGTCTGGCCACCAAGAACCTCGGGTACTCTGCGCCGGGAAACCCGATCGTGGCCGTGCGCTCCGACGACGGCGGCACGATCTGGTCGCGGCCGAGGCAGGTCAACAGCCCGGTCCTCCAGCGTGTCGTCTCGCCCGACCCTGTCGTCGGGCGCGACGGCACGCTCTACGTGCTCTACATGGATCTCGGAAACGACGATCTCGACTACGAAGCGGCCCACCGCGGTCTCGGCGGTCCGCCGTACGCCGGGTACTACAGGCTTGTGCTCGCCCGCTCGCGGGACGGCGGCGTTCACTGGGCGGAGTCGGTGGTGAACGATCGCATCACTCCGATCGTCAGGTTCATCCCCTTCGAGGCTCCGTTTCCCTCGGTCGCCGTCGACGGCAGCGGCCGCGTCTACGCCGCCACCGAGGACCACCGCTTCGGTGGCGCCAACGTGTGGCTGTGGACGCTGAACCCCGGCGCGGCGAGATGGAGCCAGGCGACGCGTGTCAACCAGACGAGCACGAACCCGGGATCCTGGAGATACCGGCCGAAGCTCGCGGTCGCGCCCGATGGACGCCTCGACGTCCTCTACTACGATCGCAGCGCCGACCCGCACAACGTGATGAACGAGGTCTCGGTCGCGTCCTCGTTCGACCACGGCCAGACCTTCGCCCCGTCGGTGCGGCTCTCGAGCCGACCCTTCTCCTCGAAGATCGGCTACGGCGCGCGGGAGGGGATACCAGACCTCGGCAGCCGCCTCGGCCTGATCTCGGACGATCGCGCAGCGCTGGCCGTATGGACCGACACCAGGGCGGGCACGCCCGCGACCCAGAAGCAGGATCTCGCAGACGCGGCGATCGCCGTCAGCGAGCAGACCCGACTCCCCGGCGCCGCCAAGGATGTGCTCCGCTACGGCGGCCTTGCCGCCGCCCTCTGCGGGCTGGCGTTGATCGGGTTCGTGCTCAGAGAGGGCGGGCTGGGACTGCCCGTGGCGCCGCGCAACGACGCAGACGCGCCCGACGACGATTAGCGGCGGCCTCGAGGGGTCCGCACGCGGATCGCTGCACTCTGCGGGCCGGGCCTGCCGGTGACGTTGTCGCGCGCCGCGACGGTGTAGTAATAGCTGGCGCCTGGACGCAGGTGGGTGATCGTCAGCTTCAGGGTCGTCCCAACCGTGGTGACCGCGAACCGGCAGCGGCCCGAGCAGAGCACGGGCGCGGCGAGAAACGCGCGGGTGGTGTGGATCCGCGTCGTCGTCTGTGCGATCAGGTAGGAGCTTGCAGCAGGCGGGCGCTGTCCGTCGGTGCCCGGCGCCGTGAACGACAGCACGATCCGCGTCCCCGAGAGCGCTCGCGCAGTGAGGTGGCGGACCCGTCCGGGGGTCCGACCGTACCCTCTCACGCAGCGCGCACGGGCAGATGCCCGATGATCTCTTGGCCGGCGTTCTGCTTTGCTCATGCAGCCACGGAACGCCTTCGCGCGCAGCCTCTGCGCGCGAATCGCACGCTGGGAGCCAGTGCCGGACATCTTGCCGGTGCCGCCGGGCGTCGTCGTCCCGCTACCTGGCGTCGTGGTTGTCCCGCCGCCCGGCGTCGTGGTCGTCCCACCGCCGGTGGGGGGGCAGGTCGTGCCGCCGTCGCCCGCCTGCAGGTTGACCGGACCCGTCGATCCGGGCGTGTTGGTCTCGCCGACGTTGGCCTCACTGCAATAGCCGAGCTGGCCGTAGGCGCCATAGCCCCAGCAACGGATCGTATGGTTGTCGAGCAGCGCGCACGTATGCTCGCCGCCGGCGGCGATCGCGATCGCCGTGCGCCCCGCCCCCAGATCGACCGGCGCGGCCGGGGGCGAGATCGTGTCCTTCTGGCTGCCGGAGCTGTCAAGCGTCGGATAGCCCAACCGCCCGTACGTCGCCATTCCCCAGCATTTGACCCTGCCGTCATCGAGGATTGCACACGTGTCCGATCCTCCGGTGGTGATCGCCTTTGCAGTGTGCCCGGGTCCCAAGTCGACCGGCCCGGCATTCGCGGGCAGGAGGCTTGCGGTGGCCCCGACCGGGCTGAGGTTGCCGTACCCGAGCTGCCCGTCGTCGTTGTCGCCCCAGCACTCAACGCTGCCGTGGTCGAGGATCGCGCACGTGTGGCCGGCGTCGCCTGAAAATCCGGTCGTCGTGGCTAGGTCGGTGGAGGTTGTGATCGCCACGGCGGTCCGGCCTGCCCCCAGCGACACCTCACCCTGGGCGGCGACCGTCGCAGCCGGCGTATCGCCGACGTTGACGTTTGTGTTGCCGTAGCCGAGCTGGCCGTCCGTCGCCGCACCCCAGCACTTGACACCGCCGTCGTTGAGGACCGCGCACGTATGGCCGCCAGACGTGCTGATCGCCACGGCCGTCAGGCCGGGACCGAGATCGACGGTGCCGACCTGGCCGGGGGTGGTCGTCGGCGTGCCACCGAGGTTGCTCTGGTTGCCATATCCGAGTGCCCCGCCGTTCTCCCCGTTGCCGCCGAACCCCCAGCATTCGACACCGCCGGTATCGAGCATCACGCACGTGTCATCCGAGCCTGCGGTGATCGCAACCGCCTTACGTCCGGGCCCGAGATCCACCGCCCGGGCCGTGCTCGGATCGAGCACCGTGTTCGTGTCGCCATACCCGAGCCGGCCGTCACCGCCGAACCCCCAGCAGCGGACGCTCCCGTCATCGAGGATCGCGCACGTGTGATAGCTGCCCGTCGCCACCGCCGTGACCGTATGCCCGCCCAGGTTCACGGGCGCGACCGACGCCGGCGCGTCCAGGTCACCGACATTGTCGGTGCCGTCATTGCCGAGCTGGCCGCTACTCCCAAGGCCCCAGCACCGAAGGCTCCCGTCTTGCAACACGGCACACGTGTCATATGCACCGGTGGAGAGCATCGCGGCCGCCGGCGAGGACGGGTCGGATGCCTGCTCAGCCGCCGCGCCCGGAGCCACGGCGCCCGCCGCCGCCACCATCATCAGGAGCCACGCTGCGGCGATCGCGCGCCATCTGATGGCTTGCGGCTCGGCGCCCTGGTGGAGGTTGGTGTCGCCTGCCTTATGGATGCCGGGCTTCAGCAAGGGCGAGCCGATCCTAGCGAATACGGCCGCTCGCCCGCCACAGGGATTTCACCCGGCCGCGTCGCGATCGAGCGCCGTGAACAGGCCCCGGATCGCGGTGATCGCGGGCGCGTCCGGGGCGTGGTCGATCGGCGCGACGCAGAGGCGCTCGGCCGCGGCGACCTCGGCGTCGAGGGGAACGGATGCGAGGACTCGCTCGCCGATCGCCCGCTCGACGTGACGGACATCGCCTTGGCTCTCGATCTGGCTGGCGACGAACGCGACCGCAGCGGTCGGTGCCAGCAGGCGGACCAGTCGCGCCACGCGCCGGGCGGCGAGCACCGACTGGCTGCTCGGGTGGACGGCGACCAGGTACGTGTGTGCGAACGGTGCCCAGTTCTGGGCAATCAGGCGCGGTCCCGCCGGCAGGTCACCGATCAGCGTCCAGCCGCGGAACTCGGGCGTTTCCCCGATGTAGCGGGCGATCTCGCAGAACGCCCTGCTCGAGCCCGTGATCGATTCTGGCCCGTCCGGCCCGAGCTTGCCACGCTGCAGCAGCCGGATGCCGTCGGGCGCCCTGGTCGCGAACTGTAGCGCCGCGGTTGCGACGTCGACACCGTCTCGCCAGCCCCACTCGTCGCCATCGCGCCGCTCCACCGCCAGCAGCAGCGGCGGATCGACGGGGTCCGCTCCACTTCCGAGGCTGATCGAGAGCCCCGGCGCCAGATCGAAGTCGAGGGCGAGCACCTGCGCGCCCTGGCGGGCCGCGAGCCGGGCGATCGTGCCGGCGATCACCGACTTTCCCGCGCCGCCCTTGCCGGCCACCACAACCCTCATCGCAGCGACGCTACCCGAGCCATCGCCCGCGCGAGCGCGGACGGCTCAGCGCCTCCCGGTGGAGCGCCGGAGCCGTAGCGCCGTCGCTGCGAGGATCACGACGACCGCGAGCGCCACGACCGACAGAACGTTCACAACGTTGATCACCGAGCCCGACGAGGAGCCGCCGGCCGGCGCGAACCCACTGTTGGCACCGCCCGCTCCCGTTGCTGAGCGCGTCTGGCCCGGAAGGAACGAGCGCTTGTCGAGGATGCCGTTGCCTTTGATGAAGACCCAGCCGTTGTAGACGGTCGGCCGGTAGGCGAACGTCCCTTGGGAGAAGAACAGCGGGATCGAGGGCACGTCCGTCGCGAGCAACGACAGCTCGGCGCCGACCGCCCGGTGCCGGGCTGCGGAATCGGGCGCTGCGGCGACCCGCGCGGCGAGGGTGTCGAACCTGGCGCTCCGGTACCCGCCGAAGTTCAGCGGAGCCGTTCGGGGATCAGATCCGAACACGCTGGCCAAGAAGTCGGGATCGTCAGATCCGAGTCCCGGCGTGCTCTCGATCGCCGCTTGGAACGCCGGGGGGTACCCGGTTTCCCCGATCGCTCGTTCGATCTTCGCGGATGGGGTCTCGACCAGGAGCGCCTTCGCCCCCGCCAGCGACAGTGCCAGCACTACCTGCCGTCCGGCCTCGAGCCGCACCGGGTCGTTGACCGGCGCGAGCACGTTGATCAGTGGCAGCCTGAGGGTCCTGAAGGCGGTCTTGGCCGCCGCGAGATCGAAGCGCTGCAATGTCGCGCGGGACGACCACGGGGAGGCCGGATGAATGTAACCCTGTGTGGCGCTCACCGCCGAGCCGACGCTAGTGACGATCCTCTGCAGGTCGAGCGCGGCGGCGACTGCGCGCCGTGCGGGGACACGGTCAAACGGCGCTTGCCTCAGGTTCAGCAGGAGGGCAGTGCCGGTGTACTGAGGCCCCGTCTGCATCGGGATCCCGACGCCGCCCAGCGCGGCCGCCGCCGCGGCCGGCAGGGCCAGCGGCAGCATGTCGACCCGCCCACCGCCCAGCGCGGTGTACAGGGCCTGCTCGTGCCGGATGATCGGCACCTGAATCTCCTCGACACGCGGCTGCCCCTCGAAGTAGCCGCGGTTCGCGCGGAACACATATCCAGTCTTCGGGTCGGCGCTGACGAGGCGATACGGTCCGCTGCCCACGGGCAGGCCCGGTGGAGCGATGCGCCCTGCATGAAGATCCCGCCACACATGCTCCGGCAAGATCGGCATGTCCGCCAGCGGCTGGTCATCGAAGCCGAGCGATACGTGCCGCAGATCGATCAGCACCGTCAGCGGTCCCGTCACCCGGACGTCCTGCACGTCGCGCAGCTCCGGCGTGAACCGTGGCTGGTAGTGGCTGGCCACGAACCGGAACGTGAACGCCACGTCAGCGGCGGTCACAGGCCGGCCATCCTGCCAGCGGACGCCGCCGCGCAATTGCACGGTCAGCCGACGACCGCCATCGCTGGAGGTGACTGAGCGCGCGAGCCATGGCTGGGGGATCCCCTGTGCGTCGCGCCACAGCAGTGTGTCGTAGATCAGGGTGACGAATGGGTAACCGAGTGTGAACGTGTACGGCGTGAGGGTGCCGTCGTAAGCCGGAAACCCCACACGCACGAGCTTCGACGTCGGCTGAACGGCCGCGCTGGCCCGATCGACGGGCCACGGCGCCCGCACCGCCGAAATCGACACTACGGCGATCGCGGCAAGCGCGACACGACGGGCGCCGGCCGACCTCACCACCCCGCGCCATCCTCGTCGTCCGGCAGGCCCTGTCGGCGGCACGCGATCAAGCATATCCGCACCGCCGTCACCGACCCAGCCGCGCTCGACACCGAGCTCGCTCGGATCGGACGCGAGTACAACACCAGCCCTACGGGCCTGACGCGGACTGTGCCGAGGGACCTTCTCAGCGCTTGACGACTGTGAAGGCGATCGTCTGTGCCTTGGACGTGAGGCCCGAGAAGGTGGCGGTCAGCGTCGCCTGGTAGCTGCCGGGCTTGAGCGCCTTGGAGCCGATCCGGCCGGTGAACACGACACTGTCGGCGCCCGCGTGGCTGATTCGGGTCAGCGGACCCCGCACGACCACCTGCGTACAGTGCTTGGCCTTGCGCAGCTTGCGCGTCGGCGTGACGCAGCGCTGGCCTTTGCCCTTGCCGGTGACGCGACCCGGGAGCCGCTGCGCGATCACGATCTTAACCGACGCGAGCTCATCCAGCACGTACTTGAACGTCGTGCCCTGCTTGTGCTTCGCCTTCGCCGCGGATGCGACCGGTGGCGTCGACCCCGGACCCACTGCGAAGACCTTGTTGGTAAGCCCGTAGTGCGACACCACCGGCGTGGTCGGCCCGTGGCCGGTAGGCGTCGGCGTCGGCGTCGGCGTTGGCGTTGGCGTCGCTGGATCGACCTCTGCGTAGAGCACGTACAAGCCGCCGTTGATGTCGCTCACGACTACCGTTGCCGTCGTGGCAGTCAGGGGGATGACGCCCACGCTGGTCACGAGCGGGACGGTCGGCCAGGACGGCCCACGAAGCAGGTTGTTCGGATCGCCGACGTCGAGGTTGCTGATGCCGGCCGCGGCACCCGCCGATGGGTCTGCGACAGCGGGGGGAACGAAGCTTCCCACTTCCTTCGGAGCCGCCGGATTGGTGATGTCGAGCGCCCGCAGCCCGTCGGACATCCAGGTCGTGAAGGCGATGTTGCTGCCCCACAGCCGGGCCTGACGCGGAGCGTAGATGCCGTTGTCGGGCGGCGGCCAGACTGTCGAGGTCGGGCTGCGGTAGGTGCCGATCTCCTTCGGGGGGGACTGCGAGAAGTCGATTATTCGCTGGGCTCCCCACTGCCCCTGGTTGTCCTTGATCGTCGCCTGCGCGTTGCTGGGGGAGAAGGAGAACGTATCGGCGAACGCGGTCCCGGCGCCGCCGCCGGTCCACTCGAACTTCACCGCCGCCGAAGCCGCGTTCGCGGGCGCCGTGAGGGTCCGCTGGAACAGCGTGCGGGGGGTCACCGCGCTCAGTCCCGCGGCGGGTATCGGGTCTACTTGCAGGGAGTTGCCGCCGACATCGAACCACTCGACTCCGGCGCGGAAGGTGCCCGCCGTGTAGGCCTGCACTTCGAGGAACGCGCCAGCCGCGTAGGTCTGACCAGGGATCACGGCGAAGCGCGACGCCGCATTACCCTCGGCGCTGGCGGCAGAATCGGTCCCGTCCGCCACGCTGCGGAAGCGCGAGAAGTCGGTCCGCGCCGCACTCGGGGCGCAAGCAGTCGGGGAGGGGGGACATGCCTGGATCGAGCCACCGCCGGTCCAGGTGCCGTTCCCGGTGGTGCCGTTAAGCGTGAACTGGTTGGCGTTGAGCACGGTCACGGTGAAGACACCGTTGGCTGCCAAGTTGCCGGTGACGTTGGAGATCGCGACGCGATCCCCGGTGACCAGGCCGTGGCTCGTCGCGGTGACGGTGATCGGCGCGGCGTTGGTCGCGGCGTCGCACGCATCCACGGTGGCCGCACCGGGAGGGTTGCTCGAGCTCGGGCTCGGGCACCCGAGCGCCACTGCGAACGGCTTCACCGTGACGTTCGTCGTGCTGCTGCGGGTGTAGCTCGACGGGAAGCCGACCCCGCTGAGGATGGCGTTGGGGACGTAGTTGCCGATCTTCTTGAACGTCGTGGCCTGCACGCCGACCGCCGGGATCGAGTTGATTCCCCCCGCAGGGCCGGGGATGATCTCGTTCAGGAAATCGCCTCCTAGGCTGCCCATGACGCCGGTAGCCCCGGCGGCGGCCAGGCGCTGCACCTTCTCGGCGAAGCTGCACCCGTCGAACTGGTTGCCGCCGCTCTCGACAACCGCGATCTTGCCGGTGGGATCGGCGAGCAGAGGATCTGCCGCCCGCAGGGTCGTGCGGTTGAAGTTGGACGCGGGGCATCCGCGACCGACGTAGACGGTTTGGCCGGAGAGCTGCTGGCCGGGCAGCCGGTAGGGCCTCTTGCCGACCGCCGAGAAGCAGCCCCGCTGGCTTCCGGCCAGCCCGGCCGGACTGTCGATCGACGTCTGCGTGACCGCGGGATCGACGGCGTCTTCGGAGACGAACGTGAGCAGTTGGCCGGCGGGGCCGGTGAAGGGTTGGACGTCTGCGGCGTTGCCCTCTGGTGCGGGCCCGCTGTTGTCGAGCAGCTGGCCTCCGTCCTGGCCGGGGGGATAGCCCCACACGAGCGGGTTGGGCGCGAAGAGCTCGGGATCTACGCTCGTGCCCACGCCGGTGGTGTACGACGGCAGCGCGTCGAGGTTCAGATCCAACAGCGCAGCCGAATTCGGGCTGCCGAAGTTCACGTAGCCTGGACCGAGCGAGGCGGGCGCGGTCGGGGGCTGGATCCCGTCGTAAAAGGAGACGATGGCGTGCGTACCATCGGGGGTCGGGGCCGCCGACCGGCCTGCGGCAAAGATGCGACAGCCGTTGTTCGTGCCGTTGGTCCCCGCGACGCTCTTGTTGGGGAAGATCCCGATCTCCGCCGGAGCGGCCGGGTTGGTCACGTCGAGCAGGCGAAACTCACCGTTGGCCCCGGTGAAGGGAAGCGTGGTGACCGCAAAGACCTTGCCCGGCATGTCCGCCCGCGTGAACATACGGACATCCTCGATGATGCCGGCGGTCGTGGCCGTGGAGTAGATCCCGAGCTGGGTGGGGCTGCTGAGATTGGAGACATCCCAGAACTCGATCCGGCCGCCGGTGAAGAAGGACTGCTCGCAACGCTGAATGGCGATCGCGAGCACCTTCCTGCCGTCGGGGAACTGCAGCGCGCTGACCGAGCTCACACTGGCAGAGACATTAGGGACGTGGGCGTTGCGCCGCGGATTGCCCTTCGGCCCCTGCACGATCCCCTCCGGATCGGCGATATTGATCTGACTTCTGACGACGGGGGCCGCAGGGTTGCTGAGGTCGACAACCTTGACGCCGCCGTAGTCGGTGCAGATCCGCCCAGGCGTTGACTGGGCACCATGGAACAGCGCACCGCCGGCGACGAAGGCGGCGTTACCGAGCACCGCCACCTCGCCGTTTTGGCCTCGCGGCTTGGTCTGGCCATCGAGGCCTGGCACAGCCAGGCTCGAGTGGCCGATCTGGGTCAGCCTGACCGTGGTGATGGCTGCGGCGGGGTGGGCGGCCAGCAGCATGGCACCAAGCGCCAGCAGGACGGCCAGGCGAAGCTTTCGCATTGCTATGACCTGACCCATTCCGTCCTCCAGAGCGTGTGCGCTTGCTTGCGGGGGGCCAACCTACACCTTCGCAAGCGCATAACGCAATCTATGTAAAGCGCACCTACCTGCTAACCGGGCTGAAGTGCCCCTGCTGGGGCGCCTGGGCCGGGCGCGGTCAGATGCCGAGCTTCTCCGAGGCCATTCGCGTGCCGTCGACGCGGGCGGTGATCTTCGCGAACGCCGTATCCCTCGACCAGGTGACGTCGTCGGCAAAGGCCGACAATGACGGCGATGAAGACGCGCTGGTCGCCCTGGCGGTTTCCGCGGATGATGTCGAGAGCGCGCGCATCAGGTCGCTGCACCGGTCGTAGAAGCGCTCGATCTCGCCGGCGTCGTCCATGGCGTTGTGCGGCGCGTGCTTGGCGATGGTGGGCTGGCTGGCGACGAGGGACATGGGGGAAGATAGACAGGACGGGACGACCGGTTGTCACCATTTCCCAGAGGCTGGTCGAGAAACGCGCCTCACAGTCACGTTTATCGACCAGGCTGGTTGCCCGGGCCGGCTCGCGCGGACGGAACCGAAAAACGTTCCATTCGACACCCGTCGACACCGAGGCCCGGTCGAGAAAGCGCTCTCCTGGTTCGCTCTCTCGACCAGCCTCTTGGAAACCGTGACGACCCGGTGGCAGCCGCGACTCTGCTCATGCGCTGTGACGAATCTCACCTACGCTGCAGCCACGTGGAAATTCCCCCATCAAGTTCGATGGGTATGCGTCGCGCTCTCCGCTCCCGCCACGCCCCGCGCGCACAGGGTCCAGCCCTCGGGGCGAGGTTCTCGACGCTTTCGTTGGCGTAAGTGATGAAGCTCGACTTGGACTGCTCGCCGTTGGCCTCGACGAGCTCGGGAAGCTGCCGATCTGCTCGGTGGGTAGCGGCACGGGCAGGCGCGCGCGGGATGCACAGGGCTCCCGTGCTATATGCTCATCGAATCGAGTGGGCCAGACCGTAGTGGCCTGGCTTGTGAGGAGGAGCGGTGGTTGTCAGCGTCGTTTGCTTCGAGTCTCGGGTCGACCGGAGCGTTGGGCCATGAGCGTGCATGCGGACGCCGAGGACGCCTACATTCGCCTGCCGTCGATCGAGGCCGCGACTGCGGCCCGGCCCGTTGACCACCCCTACAACTTTGGCTTCGTGGGCGCGATGGGGCGGCTGTTGATGGCGCATCCGCGGATTGGCGCGGCTTTCCAGGGTCTCTTCAACGAAATCATGTTTGCCCCGGGGGCGCTCGATCGTCAGGAGCGAGAGATGGTCGCGGCGGTTACCGCGTCGGCGCAGACGTGCTTCTACTGAACGACATCTCACGCAGAGTTTCTGCGTGCCGAGGGTGGAGATGATGAGACGGCCGCGGCGATCGAGCACGGGCATTGGTCTGAGGCTCCGCTCTCGGACCGTCGCCGCGCGCTCTGTGCGGTCGCGGAGAAGCTCAGCGTCGATCCCCACACGGTCGGCCCGGAAGATTGGGCCTCCCTACGCGAGGTCGGGCTCGACGACGAGGGCTGTCTCGAAGTGGCACACGTCGTCGGCGTGTTCAACCACCTCACGCGCCTGGCCGACGGCTTCGGGCTGCGGCTTGATCCGGCCACGCTTGCCGCTGCGTCGGGCGGACCACCGCTGCGACGCCCCGTCTAGGGGCAGTGCCTGCGCGATAGGCGCCGCGCGCCGGCGCCCGCGTACGATGGCTGGTAGTGCAGACGCTCCGTCAAAGCGAGAGGGGGTGAGCCGGGTGAGATATCGCTGAGCGAGACTGACAACGGCCGCCCGGTGCGGGCGGCAAAGCCCGTTCTATCGTTCTCGAAGGGAGCGTTGTCTATGTCATCAGCGACAGGTTCGCTGGTCGAAAGTATCCGTGAGGTTGCCCGCGAAGAGATAGCGGGGTTGGCTGCGGCCGTTGATCGCGACCGAGCCTTTCCCGAGTCTTCGCTGCGCGAGCTCGCGGACCAGGGGGCACTGGGGTTGCTGGTGCCCGAGTCGTTTGGCGGCGCGAGCGGCGGCCTCGCCGAGCTCGTGCAAGCCTGCGAGGCGGTGGGCGCCGCGTGTGCGTCGTCGGGGATGGTGTTCCTAATGCATTCGGTGACGGCCGCGACCATCGCCGCCGGCGGGGGTGAGCGCGCGGGCGAGTACCTGGAGCAGATGGCGTCAGGCCAGGCGCTCGGGACGCTCGCGTTCTCCGAGCGGGGAACGGGAGCGCATTTCTATGCGCCCGAGCTGTCGGCTGAGCGCGAGAACGGCGGTGTTCGGATCCGCGGGCGCAAGAGCTTCGTGACTTCGGGCGGGCATGCCGGCGTCTATCTCGTCCTCGTCCAGAGCGGAGACGGACAAGGACTCGACAGCTATGTAGTCGTCGGCACCGACGGCGTCAGCTTCGAAGGTGAATGGGATGGCCTGGGAATGGCCGGCAACTCGAGCGTCGCCGCCGAGTTCGACTGCGTGGTCGACGACGCGGCGCGGATCGGAGCTGCCGGCGAGGGGCAGACGCTGGTCTTCACCGCCGTTGCTCCCTTCTTCCTTGCCGGCCTCGCGGCCGTCAACGTGGGGATCGCCTCGGCGGCCCTCGCGACCGCTGTCGAGCACGCGTCTACTCGCCGCTACGCGAGCGGCGAGTCGCTCGCCGAGATCCAGTCGGTGCAGCACGCGCTGGCCGAGATGGACATGAGCACCAGAGCGGGGCGCCTGATGGTCCGCGAAGCCGCACGGCTGGGCGACGCCGGCGACGCCGCCGCGCTGGTCACGCTCATGGAAGCCAAGGTGCTCGCGACGGACACCGCAGCCGCGGTGACGGGGCGGGCGCTCGAGGTGTGCGGCGGTCAGGGCTACACGCGTGCGCTCCCGGTCGAGCGGCATCTGCGCGACGCCCGGGCGGGTGCGGTGATGGCGCCCACCAACGGGGTCCTTCGCAACTGGATCGGCAAGGCGCTTGCCGGTCTGCCGGTTCCATGAGCCGCGCGGATGCCGAGGTGCGGGTGGGCGCGGTCGCCTATCACCCGCGCATCGTCACGATCTGGGAGACGTTCCTCGAGCACTTCGAGCGCGAGGGGGTCCCGACCGACTACCTGCTCTATTCGAACTACGAGCGGCTGGTCGCCGCGGTGCTCGGGGGCGACGTCGACATCGGCTGGAACACGAACACTGCGTTTGTCGCCCTCGAGCAGGAGCTCGGTGGCGAGGCGCGGATCCTCGGGATGCGCGACATCGACGCCGAGTTCGCCACGGTGATCGTGACGCGGCGCGGAGAATCGTTCGAGGATGTGCAGGGTCTGGCCGGACGGCGATTGGCACTCGGGAGCCGCGACTCGGGGCACGCGGCGATCCTGCCGCTGCGCTACCTGGGCGAGCAGGGCCTCGATGCAGCGGCGGAATGCGAGCTCGTTCGCTTCGACACCGATCTCGGCAAGCACGGGGACACGGGCGACTCCGAGCTGCGGGTGGTTCGCGCCGTCACCGAGGGGGTGGCCGATGCGGGCGCTCTCGGCGAGACGACCCTCGCCGCCTTCCGCGCCGACCGCCTTCCCGCGGTGGCAGACCTCGAGGTCGCTTGGCGCAGTCCGACCTACTACCACTGCAACTTCACGGCATCGCCGACGCTCGACGATACGCTCGCCGAGCGGTGGAAGCGGGCCCTGCTGGCGATGAGCTACGACGATCCAGAGATGAGGCAGGCGATGACGCTCGAGGGCGTCAAGCGCTGGCTACCGGGTGATCGCTCGGGCTATGAGGATCTAGCCGCGGCGATGCGAAACGCCTCGCCGGCGGCGTGAGCACTCGACGGCTCGACACGGGTGAGCTCGAGCTCGGCGGCGGGCTCGAGGTGCTGCTCGCCGCCGCGCTCGAGGGCCTGGACGGGGGTGAGCGTCTTGAGGTGCTCACCCCCTCGCGCGCGACCGCGCTCGAGCTCCCGGGTTGGGCTCGGAGTGCCGGGCACAGCGCCGTCGGCGAACGGATCCCGCCCAAGGGCCCCTATGTAGTCGAGATCGAACGGGGCCCTTCGGACCGCGTCCTCGCCGGCCCGCTGCCCGCCCGAGGGCCCGGTCCCCCGCTCCGAGGCGGGGAGCTCCACACCGCGGACCTCCGATCGCCGGGCCACGTGCCCAGCGTCGCCGGCGCGGCCGCGGGGCTCATCCCCGTCGGCGCGATCGCCGAGCGCGGCGGGCCGGCCTTCCGCTGGGGGCTCAACGAGCGTGACGCGCTCTGGGCGGACGATGTCGCCGAGCTCGCCGAGCAGGCGTCTACGGCTCAGTGGGACGCCTCCCGGGACATCCCCTGGGAGGCGGCGCGCGGGCTCCCCGACTTCATGGAGCGGGCCGTCTCCCAGGTCATGACGTTCATCGCCCAGAACGAGTACGCGGCCCTCTATGTTCCCGCGAGCTTCGTGGGAAACATCAACCCGGGCTACCCGGAGATGCTCATGTGGCTCGCTGGGCACATCCACGACGAGGCTCGCCACGTCGAGGTGTTCACGAAGCGATCGCTGATCGGAGGTCAGTCGAGCTACGCTCTCGCCTCGACCGAGCTCTCGCTCCACACGCTGCTCGAGGAGCGGGACTTCAGCAGCGCTGCGCTCCTGCTCAACGTGCTCGGCGAGGGGACCTTTCTCGACCTGCTGCGCTTCGTCGAAGCGCACGCGCCCGACGCCGCGACCGGCGCCGCGGCGGCCTTGGCCCACCGCGACGAGGTACGCCACGTCCACTTCGGCATCTCCCACGTGCGCCGCCGCATCGCGACCAAGGCCGAGGAGAAGGTGACGCTGATCGACGCCGCCGAGCGCCGCGCCGCCAAGCTCACGCAGATGTCGGGGCTGAGCCCACTCCTCACCGAGGGCCTGACGATCATGGCCGCCGGGTCGCTGCAACCCGCCGAGCTCTCAGACGGCGCGCGCGCCGTGGGCGAGCTCATGCAGACGATGGAGGAGAACCGCATCCGGCGTCTGCGGGCCGCGGGTTTCGACGATCGCGAGGCCCAGCACCTCTCGGATCTCCACACGCCGAACCTGATGTGACCATCGGTATGGGCGAACGCCTAGTCGGGAGAAAGGGATCGAGTTCGATCGCGAGTTTTCGGCACGCGTCCAAGAGCAACCGGAGCACGGCTTCGGCTGCTCGCCCGCGGTTGGATCGTCGTCCGGCGTGCCTCTCAGGCGGCTTCCTTTCGGTTGGCGAGCACGTACGCCACAGCCTCGACATCAGCTTCGGTGAACTTTGGTTCGCCCGTCAGCTCGAGTGTGATCACGTCCCCAGCCATCGACAGATAAGCGATGCACCGCGGTGGTCTCGGTTGGCCCGCGAGGATCCTTGGGCCCAGGAGATCCGTGTCTCCGAACAGAACGCTGTCCGGACTCGCACCGGAACCTGTGATGCGCGCAAGGCGCGAGCACTGCGAGCAGACCGTTTCTCCGGTGGCCTTCGGCCGGTGCAACCTTCGCTGTCGCAATAGTCGTTGGGGTCGATTCTGTAAGTCATCCTGACTGCCTCCTTGAACTGTGGCCTCGTAGGGCCGCCGAGCCGTCCGTCGCCTCCTTCGACGTCGACCCATTGATCGTCGAGACATATACTAGATGTCCCGGACACCTATTACCAGATGAGCGGGACGCCGTACGGCCGGAGCGCCTCGGCGCGCGACAGGACGGCGGCTCCTTCTCCGGCATCGGCGCCTGTCAAGCGCTATGCGCTCGGCGCGTTGCGGGCCGCCCCATGGGGGGTGAGAGAGCACCGCCGCCAACGCACAGCGACAACGACATCGGGGGGTGTAACGACCCGACGGCAACCAACAAACTCCAGGCCGGCCCCTTGGCACGACGCGCCTGCACAGATATTGACGCGCGGGGCGACGACGATCGAGCTCGACTTCAACGCCCCCGGCACTACCGGCAACAACCCTCCCGCCGCCGGCAGCTACCTCGTCAAGCAATCCAGGCGCCCGATCCGCGACGAGCAGGACTTCACGAACGCCCGAGCACTGCCACCCGCACGGTGAAGGCCTCCGTCGGGCACGCGGAAATCGTGCTCGGACTCGCCCAGGTTGAACTCACCCATCATTGGGATAAGTCCGGCAGCGCGCGCGAGCGGACCGAGCAGCTCAGCGAGCTGCTGCGTGATGCGGGCGTGGGCTTCGCCCTGGAGCTGGGACCGCATGAAGCACACCCTGCCACACCTCGTCGAGGCGATCGAGGCCGGAGCGCCGGCGTCGCGCTAGCAACTCCTCAAGCCCGCGGTGGGTGGGTCGAGGATCAGCGTCCGCACTTCCAAAGCCTACACCTGCGTTGAGATGGATGTGCCGAGCGTACTTCTGAGCAGCAGCCGTTACGTGCGTGAGCGCCGCGCGCTAGAGGTCTAGGACGAGCCCGAGGGCTTCGTCGACGGCGCGTTGCTCGGGCGTGCTGAGGCGGCCTGCGAAGTGCTCAAGGCGTTCGATATCGATAGCGCGTAGTTGTTCCACGAGTACGCGCGTCGGCTCGCTGGCGACTTGGATCTCAGGCCGAAATGTTGCTGGAGCGGCGCTCCGGGACGTGGGTGCGACGATCGCGGTGGAGAGACCGAGGAGTTGATCCGCTTGGACAATGACGCCGTATCGGGGCCCGGATTGCTCGCGGCCGCGACGGGCAGGCAGGCGAATGCGATAGACCTCGCCGCGCGTCACTCGGGCCAGTCAGCGGCGATCGCGTCCATGTCCGCCATGACAGCGTGTCGTTCGGCCGTGTCCTGCGGGTCGGCAGCGAGGCGGCTCACCTCGGCAGCGAGCGCAGAGCGCCGGACGCGTCGCCGACCGGCTTCGGTCAGCGCGGTGCGGACGGCGTCGGACTCGTTGCGTCCCTCGCGCATGAGCAACGAAAGCGCCCGGTCGGATGCTTCGTCCAAGCGAGCCCGCACTATCCGCGAGGCCATACGTTTCAGCGTAACACAGACTGTGCCACGCTCAATCCGTGTGACCCTAAACAGGCGCCGCGTCCGGTGCCGAGAATCGCGCTGGGTGTCGCGAGCCGTGAGCGCTGTATGCTGTATGATGTCATGCGTCATCGAACCCAGCTTTATCTCGATGAGGACCAATATCGGTGGTTGAAGCAGCGGGCCGGGCGAACAGGGAGCGTCACCGGCGTGGTTCGCGACTTGATTGACGCTGCGCGGTCTCGACGGTCGAGCTGGGTGGGTGATCCGCTGATTCGCTACCTCGCTGAAGAGCCACCTGCGGACAGCGGCGTGGCGTCGACGGTGCAAACGCTCGATCACGATCTCTACGGTTGAGACGGGTTTTTCTCGACACCAGCGCGTTTGTCGCATTGCGAAACCGCTCCGAACGGGAGCACCAGGCAGCCAGGACGACGCTGTCGGCGCTCGTGAGCGACCGAGAGCTGCTGTTCACGTCGAACCACGTGTTCGCTGAGACCTATACGGCGCTGCTCGTCAGGATCGGTAGAGCCGAGGCGATCGAGTGGGGGCGACGGTTCCGCGCCAGCGAAGCAATCGAGCTGGTCCGGATCGACGAATCGTTGGACGACGACGCCTGGTCGATCCTTGAGTCCCATCACGACAAGTCATGGAGCTACGTCGACGCGACGTCATTCGCGCTGATGGCGAGAGACGGGACCGAGACCGCGTTCGCGTTCGACCACCACTTCGTGCAGCGAGGGCTGACCATCCTGCCAGCTGTCTGACGCGCGGCGCGCTCCTTCTAGCAGGCTAGAGGAGGCCAGAGGTCTACGACGAGCGCGAGGGCTTCGTCGACGGCGCGCTGCTCGGGCACGCTGAGACGACCTGCGAAGTGCTCAAGGCGTTCGATGTTGATAGCGCGTAGTCGTTCCACGGGTACACGCGTCGGCTCGCTGCCCGGATTGCTCGCGGCCGCGACGGGCAGGCAGGCGAATTCGATCGACCTCTCCGCGCGTCACTCGCGCTCGCCGCGCCTCGAAGCATGAACAAACGAACCAACAGGATGAACCACTAGCATCATTGTTCTAGAGGTCCACGGCACCTTCGCTCGCCGTCGCATAATGACGGTGGATTGGGCAGCACCTCATACCCGAAGATCCTGCACGCGCGCTCGATGACGTCGTCGGGAATCTCCGTGGTGTCCGTGGCTGGGAGATCGGCGAGTGCTTTCGTCGTCGCAGGTCCGACCTCGCCGAACCACGCGACGCCAATCAGCCTCTGACGCAGGTCGTGACGAACGCGCCAACGTACCGCGGCGCGCTTGCCTTGGAGCCTGTCGGCAATCGCTTGGGACCCGCTGTAGTCCGTGCCGGCGGTCAGCGCGGAGGTGACGCCAACCTTGAGCGCGCGGCGGACTGTGAGATCACACGCGACGACGGTCTCGCTAAGCGTCGCCATACTCAGCCATCGTCCCTCGATCTCGCTTTCTGGCAGCAGCATCCGGGTACGGAACGCCTCGATCCAAGCCCCCAGATCGTCCTCAGCCCAGTAGCAAGCGCCCCGGTCGTCGATCCCCGTCGGATCGAAGCGGCCGGTGCCAGAGGAGAAGAACCACGGCCCGCTGCGAACTCGATGGATCCGATACAGGCGGGTACCGGCCCTGAGCGTCTTGCGCGGTAGTCTGGACGCGTCGACGATCACTGTGCGGCGCGCGCCGCATCCCGACGAGCCGCGGTGAGCATCCGCTCGCGATCGCCGCCGCCACGCAGCCAATCAACCGGATCACGGTCATCGAGCTCCTGGTGTCCGGCGAGGAACCAGCTAGCCGCCGACCACGGATCGATCCCACCCTCTTCGACAAGAGCCCGATGGGCGTTGGCCAGACAGATCCGGTCATCGCTGTCGGTACCGGCGAACTGCCACGCCGGGAAGTCGAGCCGGCCGCCTCGCGGCAATGCGATCAGGCGGTGCTGCCTGACCAGCGTGCTGACCCGCTGCTTGCTCACCCCAAGCACCGCCACCACCTCGCTCGTGTCCCACGTGCCGCCCAGCCGCTGAACCCAGGCCTGCTCGGCGGCCGCCAAACGAGCGGAACGCCGAACCGCAGCCGGATCAATCAGCGCGTCTCCCAACAGCGAGCGCAACTCTGAGGCGAAGGTCTCAGCCGCGACCCCAGCAGGGTCATCGCGAGTTCGGCCTTTGGCCAGCTCAATACGAAGCTCGGCGACGTCCCGCTCGAGCGCGACAACCTTGGCGGCAACTTCATCGACCAACCCGCTCACGGTGTCTCGGGCGCGCGCGGGGCCACGCGCGCGCGTCGCCGAACTGCCGGACGATGGACGCGCGGCACTATCCTTTCGGTTGACGGACATGACGCTGAGTATATTCACAAACGTCAATCACGACAACGACGATTCACGCAGCATCCGACAGCCGGTGGTGCCGCCTGCCGGCGCCGCGGCGAAAGCGTCAGTGCTCCAACGGCTAGGCGGTCCGTGACGTCCGCGACGTAGCGGACGAGTCGGGAACGCGTTCGCGTCCTCAAGCTCGTTGCGGGACCGTGATCTGTATCGGGGGCCGCCAGTCCGCGGGCGCGGTGCCGTAGATCACGTCGGGGTCGAGATCGGCTCCGGTAGGCCATGTGATCGTGTCGCCGAGCTCATCGACTTCGACCCGTTCGAACATGGCGTGTTCCCGGATCGGCCCGAACACGGGACCGTCGAGCAGCGGTTCGATGTCCACATCCCGGACCTCACCGTCGGCAAACACAACCCGGACGACGTAGGGGTCGAGCGGGATCGCGGCCTTTACCGCAGGGGCGATCATGGCAGTGGGTCGACCGGGTTGAGCGGGACTCGTTGCTCGCAGCGACTCCAGTTCTCCTCCAGCTCGCCCGCGTGCAACGCCGCCCATTCGTGCACCATTCGCGCCGCCCGTGCAGGAAGCTCACCGTCGATGACCTCGCCAGTCGCGATGGCGCACCGTGCCCTGTGCTCCCCGTAGCGCGCGTGGAAGTGAGGCGGTGGATGGTCGCTGAAGTACATGCGAATCAGGATGCCATAGAAAGCGCTGATCGTCGGCACGAAGCCGATCGTGCCAGGCCAACCGGCGGCGAGCGCGGCGTGGCGGCGTGCGCGGCGTGCGCGGCGTGCGCGGCGTGCGCGCTATATGTCGCGGACATCCATTGTTGCGAGTGGATCGTGATGTTAGGTTCGCCCACGATGGGATCGGGACGGGACGGTTGGTGCTATCTCGTCGCCACGGTTGCGACCGTTGCGCTGTTCGCGGCCGAGGCCGGCGAGGCTCTGGCCAACACGACGGTTCCGACCTACACGCAGGCGGTGATCGACTCGCCGATCCCGGAGGCCACCACGTTCCAAGGGTTCGGCATCGCCCTCGCCAGCGCCGGCGACGTCGGCGGCGACGGCGTGCCCGACATCGTCGCGAGTGACGTGTCCCAGACCGTCGACGGGAATGCCGGAGCCGGCCGTGTATGGATCATCGACGGTCAGACCTTCCAGGTTCTTCGGACGCTCGTGAGCCCGGCCCCGCAGGCCGGTGCGTCCTTCGGGCGCTCGGTGATCAACATGGGCAACGTCAACGGCGTCCCCGAGCTGGCGGTCAGCGCGCCCAACCAGAACGTCTACAGCGGCTCTGGTCCTGCTTGCGGGCAACCCACGCCAAACGGCTGCAACCTGCAGCAGGGCAGGGTCTACGTGTACGACGCGGCCAACGGAGCCCTCCTGTACACGATCGATGACCCCGCTCCGCAGGCCAAGGCGACCTTTGGCCGTATCTACATGGCGGCGCCGGGCGACTTGAATGGCGACGGTATTCCCGACCTGATCGTCACCGCCCCAGGCCAGAACGATGGCGCCTTCACCGCCTCGGGGGAGGCTTTCGCGTTCAGCGGCGCGGATGGGTCGCTGCTCTACCGGATCAAGAATCCGAACCCGCAGGCCAGCGCGCGCTTCGGAAACGGCATCAGCGTTCCGGGCGACCTCAACGGGGACGGAGTAAACGACTTCGAGATCGGCGCCCCTGGGGCCACCGGGGACGGGGAACCAGGGCAGGGCCGCGCTTACGTCTTCAATGGCAAGACGGGCGAACTGATGATGACCCTCGATGACCCGCGTCCGCAGGCACCCGGGCCCTTCGGGGGAACATCGTTCGGATCGGATCTCGGCAGCACGGGCGCGCCCGGCGATATCAACGGCGACGGCGTGCCCGACATCTTCGTCGACTCCACCCAGCAGGACGCCGGCGGCTTGTCCAATGCGGGCGAGGGCTTCATCTTCAGCGGCAAGGACGGGTCGCTCCTGCGCGTCGTCGACAGCCCGGCGCAGCAGACAAACGCGGGCTTTGGCTTTGCCTTCGCGAGCGCGGGAGACCTCAACGGCGACGGCACCCAGGATCTGCTCGCGGGGCAGTTCAGCAGCGGTAGTGCCACCGGCTACACCTCCGGCGCGTGGGTCTTGGACGGTAAGACCGGCGGCGTGCTGGCCAGCTTCCCGGGCACCCCGTTCGGACCTGGGGACACGCTCGCCTCCCCGGGCGACGTCAACGGCGACGGCTGCCCGGACTACTTCATCGGTGGGCCGTCGCTCAACGTCGGCTCGAATCCGTTCCAGGGCCAGATCATCGTCGAGCTGTCGCACGCCAATCCCGGCTGCCGGTCGTCCTCGACGGCGGTGTCGTGCTCGCCCGCCTCAGTAGCGCCGGGTGGCGCGACGACCTGCACAGCGACGGTCACCGACTCCGACGCCGCCGGCGTCAAGAGCAACCCGTCGGGCACGGTGAGCTTCACGACCAGCCAGAGCGGCGGTTTCGCGCCGGGCACGAGCTGCACCCTCTCGGCGACGGCGACGCAGGGCCAGGGCTTCTGCCAGATGACCTACACCCCGTCCGCGGTGGGGTCGGGCACCCACACGATCGCCACCGGCTACGCCGGGGATCCTAACCACGCGATCAGCAGCGGAAGCCAGGGGGTCGCCGTCGCCGTCGTGCTCGCTCCCCTTGCTCCGAAGGTCACCGGTTACACGGTCACGAACAAGGTCTTTGCGGTCGGGCCAGGATCAACGCCGACGTCGGGGACGGCGGCGAAGACGGCGGCGCACAAGCAGGGCACGACGTTCAAGTACACGCTGTCCGAGGCGGCGACGGTGAAGATCGTGATCGCCCAGCGTCTCGCGGGCCGCCTCAAGGGCAGCCGGTGCGTAGCCCCCACCCGCAAGCTGCGCAAGACCAAGACGTGCACCCTGACACTCGTGCGCGGCACCCTGACGCGCGCGAGCCATCAGGGTACCGACAGCGTCGCCTTCTCGGGCCGGATCGGATCAAGGGCCCTGAAGCCCGGCACGTATCAGGCCACGCTGACGGCGACAAGCACGACGCACGGCGCTTCGAAGCCGATCACGATCGCGTTCACCATCGTCGCTCGGTGAGCTCAAAGCTCGGCGCGTTGATCCTTCAGATGAGCTCGGCGAGCTGGCATTCGCGCGCGAGCCGACTGTCGGTGGTGACGAGTGTCGCGCTGAGGGAGCCGGCGAGCTCGACGTAGAGCGCGTCGACGAGACGCAGTCGCTCGCGAGCCTTCCAGGCGCCGTTCAGAAGCCCGGCCAGCAGATGTCGTCGGAGCGGCGCGCTCGCTAGCTCCTTCAGGCCCGCCGACACTGCGGCCGCCGCGAGCTCGCCCGCGCGATGCAGGCGGCCGAGCGCGGAGAGCACCTCGGCGTCAAGGTGCGCGGGCGCGTGTAGCTCGCATCCGCGTATGCGCTCGCGGACCGCGAGCCCGACCGCTGTGCCGAGCAAGGCCTCGACCATCGCCGAGGCGTCGAGGACCACCGACTCAGGCGGAGAATCGGCCACCGAGCTCTTCGCGGGCCTCATCGATCGCTGCGATCACGTGCTCGTGGGCGATCTCGGTATGCGACAGAGCCTCGAGGCGCTCAAGCCATTGGTCGGTGTCATTACCGGTCAGCGCCGAGCGAAGCGCCTCCTGCGTGACCCCGGAGATGTTTAAGCCGGCGGCGCGTGCCCGGCGCGCAAGCTCGTCAGGGAGGTAGACGTTGACGCGGGCCATATGCGCATAGTGTACACACTTGGGAACGATGGGTTTGCATGCGAGACAGCCAGCCTCACATCCGGCGGCGAATCGCCACCCCGGTCTTGGCTCCGGTGACGAAGACCTGCTTGTTGTAGACGCCGGGGAGCCCGGTGGCGAAGCCTCCCGGGGTGAAGTACCACTGGTCGAACGCGCGCTTGCGAAATACGTTGAACTGCGTCGGGTAGTAGAGCGTCAGGGCCGGCAGATCGGCGGCGACGATCTGCTGCATCTTCGCGATCAGCAGCTTGCGCCGGGCGATGTCGGACGTGATCAGCTGCTCGTCGGCGAGCTTGTCGAACTCGGGATTGACATATCCCTGCGCTCCCTGGAGGCGGCCCGTCACCTTTGACGAGTAGAACGTGCGCAGGCAGTCGGGGTCGGCGATGGGGGCAGTGCCGCCGGGACCTGGGTATAAAGTCAACGCCATCTCGTCGGCGTTCACGTGAGTGCGCCCGAAGAGGGTCGGCAGGTCGACCGACTGGGGCGTGAGCTCGACTCCGATCCGCCGCCATGCCGGGATCACCAGGTCCAGCACCGGCGGGTACGGCGAGTTGCCCGTAAGGACGGTGAACCGCAGCTCTGCACCGTCCGGGGCCCGGCGCGGCGCCGACGCCGAGGGGCGGCGGTAGCCGGCGCTGTCGAGGAGACGGTTGGCGGCGGCGGGGTCGTAGGGATACTGATCGACGGCCGTGTAATAAGGGGCGACGGATGGCAGGAACCCGGGGTTGCCGGGGAGCCCGTTGCCGCTCAGCAGTCGTGAGATCACCGTCGCGCGGTCGAACGCCATCGCGCACGCTCGCCGGAAGCGAACGTCGGCCAGCGCGCCGCCCCGGCCCATGTTCCAGATCAGCGGATAGGAGAAGTTGCCGATGCTCTGGACGAGTCCGTAGGACGGGTTCGAGCGGAACTCCGCCAGCGCGTCCTCACCGACGCCTTCGGAGGGCATGTCCGCCGCGTCGATCTCGCCGGCGCGCAGCGCGACCAGCTCATCGTCGACGGGAACCAGGGCGATCTGGCGCACGAACGGCCGGCCGAGGAAGAAATCGTCGTTGGCGACGAACAGGTAGGAGCCGTCGCCCGCCGAGTACGACTTCAGCCGGTAGGGCCCCGAGCCGACGAGGAGAGCGGGGTCCTGCGCCTGCGGGGGATTGTGGACCCCGGACCAGACGTGCTTGGGGATGATCGGCAGCGCGCCGGCGACAGACGCGAGGAAGGTGACGGCGGGGATGTCGAGGTGGATCTCGACCGTAGCGGCGTCGAGAGCCCGCGCACCCTTGACGCCGAAGGGCTGGGCGAGGAGCAGCGGGCCGAGCGGCTGCCGGAGGAAGTACTCGAAGGTGAACGCCACGTCCTCGGCCGTCAGTGTCGTCCCGTCCTGCCAGCGGACCTTGTCGCGCAAGCGGAACGTGTAGGTGAGGCCGTCGGGGGAGCGACGCACGCTGCGCGCCAGCCACGGCAGGAGCTTGCCGCTGCCGTCCTTCCACAGCAGAGTGTCGTAGATGAAGCTCATCTTCTCGTAGCCGGGCCCAGCGATGTAGGCGAACGGGGACGGGAACCCGAAGGTCCCGCCGGTGATCCGCACCCTTCCGGTGACGACGCCCGAGGACGAGCCGCACCCGTCCAGGTAGAGCGCGGCCGCCGCTGCGGTGGAGCCGCGGACGAAGTCGCGCCGAGTCACCCGCCCGTTCATGCCGTGGGCCGTGCTGAATCGAGCCTCGAGCCGGCGCCCTCGACGTCAAACGTTGGGGCGTTCTCGATCAGCGCTCGCGCCGCCGCGCTCCGCGGATTAGCGCAGACGTCGGCGGTGCGCCCCTCCTCGACGACGCGTCCCGCCTCGAGCACGACGATCCGATCGGTGACCTTGCGCACCGCGGCGACGTCGTGGGAGATCAGTACCAACCCCAGTCCCATCTCGACCTGGAGCTCGCGGAGGGTCACCAGCAGCCTCGCCTGCTCGGAGGCGTCGAGCATGCTCGTGGGCTCGTCGGCGATCAGCAGCCTCGGGCCCGCGATCAGCGCCCGCGCGAGGACGATTCGCTGCAGCTCCCCGCCCGAGAGCTCGTGCACACGGCTGTCGAGGAAGCCGCCCGACGTCGGCAGCCCGACGCCGTCGAGCATCTGCTCGACCGAGCCGGAGGTCTCGCGACCCTCCCTGCGCGTGCCGATGTCGAGCGGTTCGCTAACGAGCTGTCGCACCGTGAAGCGCGGCGAGAGTGCGTCCCAAGGGTCTTGCATCACGAGCTGGACCTCGCGTCGCAGCGCTCGCGACGCTCCACTCCACGAGGTCGAGAGCTTCTGCTGCCCGAGCACGACCTCTCCCGAGTCGGGCGCGAGGTGCCCCGCCAGGATTCGCGCGAGCGTGCTCTTGCCGCTGCCCGATCGGCCGATGACACCGACCGCCTCACCATGCATCACCAGCACCGAAACGTCGTGCAGGGCCGCGACCGACCCGTCCCTGGAGCGGTAGGCCTTGCCCAGGCCCTCGGCCCGCAGGAGCTCCTTGACGCCTCCGAACAGGCACGCGACCAGACGCCCGCGAGAGCTCTGGAGCGATGGGTGCTCGGTCGCGCACACGGCCTCCGCCTGCGTGCAGCGCGGATGAAACGGGCAGCCGCCGGGGACTGAGCGCGGGTCCGGCGAGCGCCCCCTGATCGGGTGCAGATCCTTGGTCGTTCCCATCACCGGGTAGGCACCCACCAGCGCCCACGTGTAGGGGTGAGCCGGGCGTTCGATCACCGCTCGGCTGGCGCCGGCCTCCATCGCCTCGCCAGCATAAAGAACGATGGTGTGCTCAGCGGAGCTGACGGCCGCCGGCAGGTCGTGGGAGATTACGATCAGCGCGAAGCCGCGCTCGCGGGCCAGGGTTCCCACCCGCTCGAGCAGTCTTCCCCTGCTCAGAGGGTCAAGTCCCGCGACTGGCTCGTCGAGGATCACCAGCTCGGGGTCGAGGGCGAGGATCATCGCGAGGGTGGCGAGTCGGCGCTCTCCGCCCGAGAGCTGATGGGGGAAGCGCTCGAGCAGGGCCGGGTCGAGCTCAACGTCGCGAGCGAGCTCGCGGGCGCGATACGCCGCCTGCGATGCGTTCATCCCCCCGCGGTCGCGCAACGGCTCGGCCACCTGCGAGCCGACGGTCGCCACGGGGTTGAACGGCGCGCCCTGGAGTCCGATCGCCACTTTCGCCCAGCGCAGAGCACGCAGCACCTCCGCATCGGCTCCCACGACCTGAGCGCCCTCGAACAGCACGCTGCCGGTGACCTGCGGGGGGGTGAGCAGCCCCACGAGGCAGAGGGCGAGCGAAGACTTCCCGGCCCCGCTCTCGCCGACGATGGCCAACGACGCCCCACGGTTCAGCGTGAAGCTCACGCCTCGGAGGGCATCGACCTCACCAAACCGGACGCGGAGATCCGACACCTCGAGCAACGGTGTGGTCAAGAACGACTCCAGCGCGGATTGAAGCGCGGCTCGAGCGCGAGCCAGAGGAACGAGAGACCGAGCGTCGCGAGGATGATGGCGAATCCGGCCGGCAGCACCCACCAGATCCATTCGTCGGTGAAATACACGCCTTCGTGGCTGAGAGCGCGGTTGAGGATCCCGCCCCAGCTCACCTGGGTGGGATCGCCGAGCCCGAGGAACGCCAGTCCGGATTGGAGGACCACGGCCGTAGCCGCCCAGGTGACGAAGTTGGCGGCGATGACCGGGCCGAGCGCCGGTGCGATGTGCCGGCGCAAGACGTAGAGAGGACCGGCACCGAACCCCCGCGCGGCATGGACGTGTCCACGCTGGACGAGGCCGAGGGTCGCGCTGCGCAGCACGCGGGCGATCCCGGGCCAAGCGATGGCGGCGATCACGAGCGTGACGGTGCTCTCACTCGGACCGGCGAGCGCGGTGACCAAGATCAGCAACGGCAGGACCGGGACGGCGAGGAAGAGGTCGACGACACGCATCAGCACCACTTCCGCCCAGCCTCCCAGGAGCGCGGCCCCGCCGCCGACGAGGAGCCCCACGAACACCCCGAGTCCCGCGGCCGGAACCGCGACCACCGCCGCCACGCGCGCGCCCCAGATGAGTTGGGAGAACAGATCCTGACCGACGTCGTTGGTGCCGAGCAGATGCGCGCCCGACGGGCTCGCCAGGGAGGGTCCGGAGATCGCGTGGGGATCGAAGGGCGCCAGCAGCGGAGCGAACACCGCGGCGATGGCGACGACCGCGACGATGCCGGCCCCGAGGGGGAGGAAGGGCGAGCGTGGCTCCTTCATCTGGCGATTCGGGGATCAAGTCGCCGGTAGAGCAGTTCGGCGGCGAGGTTGGCACTCACCACGACCAGGCTGAGGACGAGAAAGCAGCCCTGGATGGTCGGATAGTCGCGATTGCCGACGGCGTCGAACATAAGCCGGCCTACGCCGGGATAGTCGAAGACGGTCTCGACGAAGATCGCCGTCGCGACCGAGAAGCCGATCTGGAGCGTGAGCACGGTGACTGCGGGCAGCAGGGCGTTGCGAGCCGCGTACCGGTACTTCAGGGTGCGCTCGGGAAGTCCCTTCGCCCGGCCCAGCAGTAGGTAGTCCGAACCGAGCTCGCCGACCATTCCTGCACGCATCACCAGGTACTGGTAGGTGGTGAATTGGAGCATGAGCACGGCCGCGGGGAGCACGAGATGGTCGGCTACATCGGTGATCCGACGGAGGGGACCGTAGCCCGAGAACGGGGTCTCAGCTCCCGACAGCGGGAACCACCCCAGCTTGACCGCGAACACGTAGAGGACCACGAAGGCCAGGAAGAAAGCGGGGAAGTTGTCCGCGGTGAGAAAGAGCGCCACGAGCCGGCGGTCGCTCGGCTGACCGCGCCTCCATCCGGAACGGATGCCCCCGAGCATCCCCACCGCGGTCGCGAGCGCGAGTGAGCTGCCGATCAGGAGCAGGCTCCATGGCGCCCTGCTTCCGAGCAGGGTGGTCACCGGCTCGTTGTACTCGATCGACGTTCCGAGATTCCCGTGCGCGAGGTTCTCGAGGTACCGCCAGTACTGCGAGAGCAGCGGGCGGTCGAGCCCGTAGTAGCGCTCGACCGCCGCTCTCGTGGGTGCATATCCGATGAAGGTCTGCGACTGCGGATCGCCGAGCGCCTGGATCGGCCTGCCCGGGAGCGCCCGGGGAATGAAGAAGTTCAGCGAGACCAGGAAGAAGACGAGGACGACATAGGACGCGACGAGTCCCGACGCGCGGCGGCCGCGGCGCCTGCCCTCACTCGGCGGGTGCACGCGTCGCGAGCGCTAGCCCCCGGGTCCCACGTGGCAGAACGAGCTGAATCCGAGCGCGTCGGCTTCTCGGTTGATGGCCGTGAAGTTCGCCGAGCTCGTGATGATCCGCGGGTTCTGCTGCATCCGCATGAGGGTCGCGTGCGACGTGGCCAGCCAAGCGTGATACTTCGTGGCATCGGATGAGGCGGGCTTCAATGCGCCGAGCGTCGTGATCTCCGCGGCGTACTGAGGGATGATCGTCTGATGGGCCAGCTTGCCGAACACCGCGGGGCTGGGGAGGTTGCCTCCAGCGAGCACCTTGCTCGCCGCCGCGGTGATGATCTCGTTGTGGCGCTTGCAGATGGTGTCGACCCGCTTGACCAGGGCAGCGTGGCTGAGACCACTGCTCGAGCTGGTCCCACACCCGGCGGCTGCCGTCACGAGACACGCCGCTACCGATAGCGCGATGGCCCTGCTCCGCGTCGTGCGCGTCATCTGCTCTCCCCTCGTAATCCGCTACCCCGGGCGACCAAAAACTGCCGCATTCCGGGTGCGACGGCAGCATCGTACAGGAGGACATCCTGTCGGTAGCGTTCGCGCCGCTAGAGGTCACCAGCCAACAGCAGTAGAGGAGGCACGTCATGGGAAATCCCGTAGTGCATTTCGAGGTTCACAGTCAGGAGAGCGAGGAGCTGCGGCGCTTCTACTCCGAGCTCTTTGGATGGAAACTCGGAGTCGTTCCCGACGGCAGCTACGCGCTCGTGGACACCGACGCCGAGGGCGCGGGCATCCGGGGCGGGATCGCGCAGTCCTCAGGCGACGTCAACGGCGTGATCTTCTATATCCAGGTGCCGGATATCGAGGCTCACCTGGAGCGGATCCGAGCAGCCGGCGGCTCGGTGCTCGTGGAGCGCACCGAGTCCCCGCAGGTCAGCACGGCCATCTTCGCCGATCCCGACGGCAACCCCGTGGGCCTCGCCGAGCGCCCGTAGCTCGGCACGCCGCCGACGCCGTGGCTCGGCCGCTGGGCTCAGCTCAGAGCTACGGCCGACAGCTCGCCGGCGAGGGCGATGATCGCCGCAACGCCGGGCGATTCAGGATCGAGGTCGATCGGCGCCAGCCCGTCACGATCGGCGCGCGCGATCACCGGGTCCTCGGGGACGACGATGTACTCGTGCTCGCCGAGCGCGGTTTGGATCGCATCGAGATCGGCGGGTTCGCGGATGCGGTTGGCGATCACGATCACTCGCGCGCGCGAGGCCCCGATGCTCGCGGCGCGGCGGGCGACGTCGATCCCCTTGGCGCTGGGCTCAGCTACGACGAGCAGGATGTCGATCTGGTCGGGCTCGACCCGAACCACGGTCCCGAGGCCCGCTTCCATGTCGCAGAGAACGATCCGTCCGTCACCTTCTAGTTCCCCAAGCAACTGCTCGGGCGACATTCCGCATCAGGTTCAGCCGGGATCGTATTGATCGATCCGGGTGACGACGACCAGGCGCACGCCGTCGGGAGCGTCGGCTCCGAACGCCTCGACCATGCCCTCAGGGGTGGGCTGGTGCTCGCTGTCGCCGTCGTCGAGGGCTTGTCGGACGGAAATGAGCTCTTCGGTGCGCTCGGGCCCCACCCCAAGCGAGATCCCGAGCATTGGGTTGGCGTCGGCGTCGAGCGCGAGGACCGTGTGGCCGGTGCGTCCGAGCGCCCGCGCGAGGGTGCCCGATACTGTCGTCTTGCCCGCTCCGCCCTTTCCGGCGACCGCAATCTTCATGCCGCCTGCCTCTCGGGCTCGCCGCGCACCTCGAGCGTCGCTGCGAACGCCTCGATCGCGCGCATGGCAGGGGACCGCGGTGCGTGATCGATCGGAGCGATACCGGAGCGCTCGGCGATCGCCACCGCACGGTCCGCCGGGATCGACGCAAAGACGGCCTCACCGAGCATCTGCTCGATCGCGCGAACGTCGCTTTCGTCGTTTACCTTGCTCGCCACGGGCAGGACGGCGGATCCCTCGTCGCTTCTGAGGATGGTGGCGATGCGCCGCGCCGTGAGCGCCGATTTCCACGAGGGCTCGACCATGAGCACAAAGGTATCGGCATACGGGGCCCAGCGATAGGCGACCTGGCGCGGTCCGGCGGGAAGATCGCCGATGATCGTCCACTTCTCGAAGGCGCGGCTACCAGACAAGCGATGAATGACCTGGTAGTAGCCGTTGATCGACCCCATGATCGCCACTCGTCCCTCGTCATCGAGCTTGCCGCACTGAAGCAGCCGGACGCCGTCGGGACCGAGGATGGAGTAGCGCTGGATGGCGCGAACCGGCCCCACGCCCTTGCGCAGCCGCCACCGGCCTTTCTCGTTCTTCTCGACTGCGTCGGTGAGCATCGCGGTCGAATTGGGCCCTAGCCCAAGGCTCAGCGCGAGTCCCGGCGCCATGTCAGAGTCGAGCGTCAGCACCTCGCGTCCGCGGCGGGCGAGCACGCGAGCGAGCGTGCCGGCCATGACCGATTTGCCCGAGCCGCCCTTCCCGATCACCGCGATGTGCACAGCTCGATACTAGCCCACACGAGCGCTCGATTGGCGGCTAGGTGCGGGATGCAGACACCGGTCGGCTGGGGGCGGTATGGTTTGGGGACGATGAAGTTGTGTATTGCGGGTAAGGGTGGTTCTGGGAAGACTTCGATTTCGGGGACGATTTGTCGTGTTTTGGCGCGGGATGGTCATCGGGTGTTGGCGATTGATGGGGATTCGAATCCGAATTTGGCGTTGACTTTGGGGATCGATCCGGCGTTGTTCAATTCGGTGCCGACGTTGCCGCGGGATTTGATTGCGCGGACTCCGGAGGGGGTTGGGTTGAC
>JALYZL010000453.1 GCA_030948875.1 Actinomycetota bacterium | reverse complement strand
CGACGCGAGCGCGCGCTTCGTCGGGGAGGTCACGCGGGCGCCCGGCAGCGTCGTGCTCGCCTCGATGGAGGGGACGCACCCGCTGCTCGTGGAAGTCCAGGCGCTCGTCTCGCCGTCCGAGCTCGTGCCGCCGCGGCGGCTGGTCGACGGGCTGGATCGCAACCGCCTCGCGCTCGTGCTCGCCGTCCTGGGCCGCCACGCGGGAATCGGGACCGGCAGCGCCGACGTGTTCGTCAACGTGGTCGGCGGCGTGCGCATCGACGAGCCGGGCGCCGACCTCGCGGTGGCGCTCGCGGTGGCCAGCGCCGCGCGCGGCGCGCCCCTGAGCGCTCCCGGTGAGCCTCCGCTCGCGTGCTTCGGCGAGCTTGGGCTGACCGGCGAGCTCCGCACCGTCGCCCACCCCGATCGCCGGCTCGGAGAGGCAGCGAAGTTCGGTCTCGGAGCGGTGGTCGAGCCGGTCTCGTGCCCCACCTTGCGCGCCGCCCTGACCGCCGCCCTCGGCCGCGGCCGGCCGGCGGTCGCGGCATGAGCCAAGCGGGATGCGCGCGTGGGCTCGGCGCGACGCGACCGGCGGGTCACCGCGGGCGCCCAGGACGCGACGTGACCATGGGCTATCGGGACGTAACCGCGGTCACCCGGCTAGCGCGGGTCGCGACGTGACTGTGGTCTATCGGGGTAACCGCGGTGAAAAACGAGTAAAATCGGCCTTCATGGCGTCTCGATCCGGGGAAGAGCTCAAAGAGGAGCTCGAATCTCGACAGGAGCCCCGACTGGTAAGAGCGCTCGAGATGGTTGCCCCCGGGAGCTCGCTGCGAGAGGGCATCGACAGCATCCTCCACGCGCGCACCGGCGGCATGATCGTGATCGGCGATGCCGACGAGCTCGCCTTCCTGTTCTCGGGCGGACTGAAGCTCGAGATCGACTACTCGCCGGCGTTCCTGTACCAGATCGCCAAGATGGACGGCGCCATCGTGCTGAACTCGAACGCGACGAAGATTCTCTTCGCCAATGTCCAGCTCACGCCCGACCCGACGATCCTGACGATGGAGACGGGCACGCGCCACCGTACGGCCGAGCGCGTGTCCAAGCAGACCGACGCGCTCGTCGTCGCCATCTCCGAGCGGCGCGAGGTGGTTTCGCTCTACGTCGACGGCGCCAAGTACATCCTCGAGGACATCCCCGTCGTTCTCGCCAAGGCCAACCAGGCGCTGGCGACGCTCGACAAGTACCGCACCCGCCTCGATCAGGTCTCGACTCGCTTGACCGCGCTCGAGTTCGAGGGCGGAGCTACCCTGCATGACGTGCTCACCGTGCTGCAGCGCGCCGAGCTGGTGACGAGGATGGCGGTGGAGATCGAGCGTTACATCGTCGAGCTCGGGACCGAGGGACGGCTGATCGAGATGCAGCTCGACGAGACGACGGTCGGCGTCGCCGCCGACAAGGCCGCGCTCGTCCATGACTACCTGGCAGAGGACAACGACGTCAGCTTCGCCACGGCGTTCGACCAGCTCGTGCGCCTGCCGCACCAAGACCTGCTCGACTTCGGTCGCCTCGCCGAGCTGCTCGGCTACGACCGCAAGGTAAACACCCTCGACTACCCCGTCTCGCCACGCGGATTCCGCATTCTCGGGCGCATACCGCGGTTGCCCAAGCTAGTCGTTCAGCGGATCGTCGGTGAGTTCGGAGGACTCGAGGATCTGCTCGCCGCAGGTGACGGCGAGCTGGAGACCGTCGACGGAGTCGGCGAGATCCGAGCGAAGGACATCCGCGAGGGCCTTCGCCGCCAGCAGGAAATCAATCTCGTGGACCGATACCTGCAGACATAACGGGGCGTCTCCCGCCGCCCGAACTGGAACAGGAGGACATCATCACCGAGCTAATGGAAGCGCATCTGCAGGGCGAGGATCTCGAAGCGGAGGTCGTGGTCCTCGAGCACATTGAATTCGAAATCGGGGACAACGTCGTCTACCCGCACCACGGTGCCGGCAAGGTCCTGCGCAAGGAGCTCAAGGACATACTTGGGGAGAGCCGCGAGTACCTCACGATCAAGATCCTGCACAACGACATGACCGTCATGGTGCCAACCGAGAACGCCGCCTTGGCAGGGCTTCGTCGCGTGATCGACGAGGAGACGGTCAAGAAGGTTCTCGCCGTCCTGCAGGACGAGTGCTCCGACATGCCCAAGAACTGGAATCGTCGGTTCAAGCACAATCGCGACAAGATCAAGACGGGCGACATCTACGAGCTCGCCGAGGTCGTACGCAATCTGGCGATCCGAGAGCACGAGAAGGGCCTCTCAACCGGTGAGAAGCAGATGTTCACGCGGGCGAAGAAGATCCTCGCGTCAGAGTTGATGTATGCGCTGGAGATGGGAGAGGACGAAGCCGAGGCTCATCTTGATGATCTCCTCAGCGCGTCAGCGGACCACAAGGTAGCTGTCACGGCGAAGTAGGCCGGGCGGCACCGAGCGATGGCGGTCGCGCTGATCGTGGCCGCAGGCCGTGGCGAGCGCCTTGGGTCGGGGAGGCCCAAGGCGCTCGTCACACTTTCAGGCAGGCCGATGCTCGAGTGGAGCGTCGATGCGCTGCGCAAGGTCCCGTCGGTCACGCAGATCATCATCGCGCTCCCCGAGGGTGAGCTCGGCGCCGCCCCCGAGGGAACGATCGGGGTAGTAGGAGGCGCGACGCGCTCGGAGTCGGTGCGCGCCGCGCTCACAGCCGCCGCCCCTGCCGTGGCGCAAGCGGTGATCGTCCACGACGCCGCGCGACCCCTGGCCGCCCCGGAGCTCTTCGAGCGCACCCTGGCCGAGCTCGAGCGCTACGGGTGCGATGCTGTGATCGCCGCCGTGCCGGTGTCGGACACCATCAAGGAGGTCGCCGACGACGGGCGCACGGTTTGCGCGACGCTTGAGCGCTCTCGGCTGTGGGCCGTCCAGACCCCCCAGGTGTTCCGCCGCTCGGCGCTCGACCAAGCGCTCCGGGCTCCGGCCGACGTCCTCGCCGCCGCCACCGACGACGCCTGGCTCGTCGAGCAGGCCGCCGGCGTCGTCCGCGTGATCGAGTCCGACCCGGGGAACCTCAAGGTGACGTCGCCGGCCGATCTGCGCTTCGCGGAGATGCTCTTGAGCGATAGGTTGTCAGAGGCATCGCCGTGAGCGCCACCGGCATCGGCTACGACTGCCACCCGTTTGCGGCCGGGCGGCGGCTCGTGCTCGGCGGCGTCGAGATCGCCCACGAGCGAGGCCTTGCTGGTCATTCCGACGCCGATGTCCTCGTTCACGCGATCATCGACGCGCTGCTCGGGGCGGCCGCCATCGGGGACATCGGCGAGCACTTCCCCGACACCGACGAGCGCTACCGCGATGTGAGCTCGCTCGAGCTCCTGCGCGACGTTGTCGCCCAGCTCGCCGAGCGCGGGCTGACGATCGGCAACGTCGACGCCACCGTGGTCATCGAACGGCCCCGCCTGGCGCCCGCGCGCGCGGAGATCCGTGCCGCCCTCGCCGACGCGCTCGGCGTGCCGGTAGGGCGCGTCAGCGTCAAGGCGACGCGGGGCGAGGGGATGGGGTTCGTGGGACGCGAGGAGGGCGTCGCCGCCATCGCCGTGGCGACGGTTGTTTGACGGCGCGCTGCGGCGGGGTTCGGGGCGCGGATCAGGCCCGCTGCGCCGCGGTACGCCGCGCGGCGGCGCGGGCGCGCACTTGCTC
>JALYZL010000045.1 GCA_030948875.1 Actinomycetota bacterium | reverse complement strand
GTGCTTCCCACCTCCTCCAAGCGTTCTCTGCGTGTGGAACGCGGCCAACGCTCGCTCACCGCGCGCGGTTCGGACCCTCGTCGACGCGCTCGGTCTCGTCCACGAGGTTGCCCTGCGCGTCGTACTGGCGCTTTTCGGTGACGGTCTTCCCGCCGCCCTGCTCCGCCTGCCCGCGCATGCCGCGCTCGCCCTCGACATGGATACGCTTGTTGTTCGGGTCCTCGACGTGGACCTCCTCGCGACGTACCGTGTCCGCGACGCGCTCGGTGTCGCGCTTGACTTCCTTGCGGATGTTCACCTCGCCGGTGACGACCGCTTCCTTCGAGGTGACGACCTCCTGCTGCTTGAGCGGGATCTCGATGTCCCGGTCCATCATCGCCATGTCTTCCTTGGTCGCGGCGCGGTTAACCGCCCGCTCGGTGACGTAGACTTCCTCATGCTGCACCGGCACGTCGATCGTCTTCTGCTCCTCGACCACGTTCTTGGTGACGCGGGCCATGCCGCCTTCCTTCTCGCGGACGCCGGCCTTCAATTCCTCCTCGACCACTGGGACGCTCATCGTCTCGCCCGCGCGCCCCGTGCGCTCGGTCATCCCGCGCCCGGTCGTGCCGTACCACTCATGGCCTTCGGCGGGCAGTTGCTCCGCCCCCATCTTCATCACGTGATCCTTCGCCACATTCAGATGGACGTGATGGTCGTGCACCCGCGCCACCGCGCTCATCGGCAGGTGCATGTCCTTGTGGAAGATGAATCCCTTCTCGACCTTGAAGGAGTTCCGCCCGACCTCGACGACCTTGCCGACCTTCTCGTTGTTCGCGTCGTAGACCTCGGCGCCCTTGGTGACTTCGTTCATGTTGCCGCGCATGCTCACTGTGTGCTCCTTGCGTTATCGCTCGTATCCGTCCGACTTCCTCACCACTCGATGAAGTTACGTCGGTGGCGGGGCCGTTTCTTCCGCATTGATCCCTCGATTGGCGGGTTCGCTCTCGGCCGCGAAGACGCGCCCCGCCAGCGCCCCGGCGTCCACCTCCACCCGCTGTCGCCGGACGGTCGCCTCCACCGTCCGCTCGGCCTCTACCGTGCGCTTGGTCACCCGCACCTCCTTGGCGACCATCCGCCGCATCGTCACGACCGGCACCTCCTCGACGATCGGGATGATCCAGACATCGCCCTCCCGCCGAGGCTCGGCCACCTCGCCGTCTTTGAGCGGCAGCCCGATCACCACCTCCTCGATCACCAGCTCGTCGTGCGCGGCGACCCGGCTGAGGGACTGCGGGACCTCCTCGGTCTGCACGCGCAGCCGGACCGCGCCGGCCTCCCGCCAGACCACGCCGGCGCGGAGCTCCTCCTCGATGATCGGCACGGTGGCGCGCTCGCGGTCCAGGACCATCGCGTCCGGCCCGGCGGCCATCCCCGACCCCGCCTCCGTCGAGAACTGCACCATCACCCGATCCCCGACGGGGGAGCAGGCGGAGAGCGGCACGATCGTCTCCCCATCGCCGTCCCAGGCGACGCGGATCGCGCCTTCCCGGTCGGGCGTGGCGGCGATCACTTCCGCCACCCTGCCCGTCCACGGTGTGTTCGAGGCGACCGTCATCCCGACGCGGGGCAATGGCTGGCGCGTCGCCGCGCCCCCTGAGCGTTCGTCCATTTAACCCTGCTTCCGCTTGCCTTCGTTCTCGACGTGGATGTGGGGATCGCGGGGATCTTCCACATGCACCTCTTCGCGGCGCACCGTGTCCGTCACCCGCTCCGTCTCCTGGGCCATTTCCTTGCGCACATCCACTTCGCCCGTCACGCGCGCCTCTTTCGAGGTGACGACCTCCTGATCGCGCATCGGCACTTCGATATCGCGGCCGCGCATCTTCAGCTCTTCCGCAGTCGCCGGGCGGCGGGTGACGGCGGTCTCGGTGACGTAGACTTCCTCGTGCTCCACCGGCACGTCAATCGTCTTCCGCTCCTCGACGACACGCTTGCTGAGGCGGAATTTCCCGGCCTCAGTCTCGCGCACGCCCGCCTTCAATCGCTCTTCAACCACAGGAACGGTGATGTTCTCGCCTTCGCGCGCCGTCGTCTGCTCCCGCCGCCCGGTCTGCTCGCGCACCGGCTGCTGCCGGGCCTCGGTCGGCATGGCGGCGCGCTCGCGGTTGTCCGCGATGATCGCCGAATCCGGATTGGCCTGTTCGAGCGTCGCGCCGGGCGCGTTCGTCGCCCTGCCCGCGACCGCGTCGTCATCCACCTCGTGGTAGGCATCGCGCGCGAACATCCCGCGATTGCCCGTCGCGGCAGCCGTCTCCCGCATCATCAGCGTCCCGGCCGCGCCGCGCTCGACGCTCGCCAGAGGTACCAGGAACTCCGCGCCGTGCTGCTCGACGACCAGATCGGTGACCTGGCGGCTCGGCCCGTCCACGATCACATGCTTGACGCGCCCGATCTCGTTCCCATCCGGGCCGACGACTTGCTCGTCGCGGTCAATTTCTATCTCAGCCATGTACGCATCTCCTGTCTTTCATTAATCGGCCCGCGCGCAATGCCGGGGTATGTACGTCGTTACCGTGGGGGCGTGTTCGTCCGGTCGCGTTCGAGCACGAAGGCGTCCTTCTTCTTGCGGCGACCGAGCAGCCACAGGATGAGGCCGATGATCAATAGCGCAATCAGGAGCGGGATCAGCCACTTCAAGAAACCGGCGCTGCTACTCGTCGCGGCGTTCGTCGTCTCGATCTTGGAAACGGTGTTGTCGGGGTTCGAGGTGACATTGACCTGATCGCCGACCTTGAGGTCGCCGACCG
>JALYZL010000430.1 GCA_030948875.1 Actinomycetota bacterium | reverse complement strand
TCCGAACTCTGGGAGGACATGCATCCCCAAACTGTCGAGCAGCTAGCCGCCGCGTACTACATCACGGTGCTGGACCCGGCAGTGGGGACGCGATGACCTCCTGTGGCCGGCGGCGGTCGCGGCCCTCCAGCGACCTGATCTTGCCCGCGGCCTGATTGAGTCCAATGAACGGCGAGCACCGGTCGCGGAGGCGTCCGCATCCCCCCCTTCCGTGCCTATGGTGCGCCTGAAACTATGTTGCGCTGATGGTTGGCGCAGCGGCCTGTGGAGGAGATCGGGCTCGGTAACGCAACATATTTCGCGGGGTCAGAGGCGCTCGAGGAAGGCGAGTAGCCGGTCGGGTGGCCGGTAGCGTCCGGGTTTGACGTTCGGGGGTGTGGTTCGGTCGATGGCCCGCCGCTTGAGTTCCATGTCGGCGTGCAGATACTTGTTGGTGGTGTCGAGCGTCTCGTGCCCGAGCCAGAGCGCGATCGTTGCGGTATCGACCGGGTCTGGGGCGCCCAACAGTTGCATCGCCGCGGTATGGCGCAGGGTGTGCGGGGTGATGTTCTTAGCGGCCAGCGACGGACATCGGGCGCGGGCAGTGGTGGTGTGCTTGTCGACGAGTCGCCAGATGGCGCTGCGGGTCAAGTGCCCGCCGGTGCGGCTGGGGAACAGCGGACCGGTGGGGTCACCGCCGAGCTCGCGCAGCCACACGCGCAGCGCCTGGACGGTGACGCGGGTCAGCGGGGTGGATCTCTCCTTGCGGCCCTTGCCTTCGCACCTCACCCAGGCGCCTGTGCCGAGGTTGAGGTCTTGGTAGCGCAGGCTGGCGAGCTCGGAGGCGCGGAGTCCGGTCTGCACCGCGAGGAGTAGCAGGGCGTGGTCGCGTCGGCCGGTCGGGGTGGAGCGGTCCGGGGCGGCCAGCAGCGCGTCGATTTCGGGCTTGGTGAGGTAGCTGATCAGCGTCGACTGATAGCGCTTTTCGGGGATCGAGAGGACCCGCGCGATCTGCCCGGAGCACTCCGGGGCTTTCAATGCCGCGAAGTGAAAGAACGAGTGGATCGCGGTCAGTCTGGCGTTGCGGGTCCGGACGCTGTTGCCGCGGTCGTTCTCGAGGTGGGAGAGGAACGCGGTGATCCTGTCCGGGTTGAGATCCTCGAGCTGCAGTTTCGATGGCGGTGTGCCGGTCTGCTCGTGCAGGAACGTCAACAGCAGCCGGAAGCTGTCGCGATATGAGGCGATCGTGTGCGGGCTGGCGTCGCGTTGGCGAGCGAGCCGCTCGGTGAAATACGTCTGCAGCAGCGGCGCGAGCGCGCTCATCGCCGGCCTCCTCGGCGGATCTGGCTTGGTCGCGTGCGTCTGGAGCGCTCCCAGGAGAGCGGCATGCGCGCTTGCGTGTTGGAGGGTCCGTCTGTGGAGGACTCCTCCCAGGTTCGCTCCAGCCGCTCGCACGCCAACGCCAGTAGCTCGGGCGCGCCCTCGATATACCAGAACGTGTCAGCCGGACAGACATGCCCGAGCACTGTTGAGAGCAGCGGCAGTCGCGCGTCGATGTCGCCGCCTTCCTGATACCAGCCAAGCAGCGTGCGCAGCACATAGCTGTGGCGGACGTCATGCAGCCGGGCGCGGCGACCGAGCGTCTCCTGATCGAGGCCGGTCGCGTGACGGAGCTGATCGAACCACTTCCACACGAAGTGGCGGCTGGGCCGTCCTCCCCCGCCGGAGAGGAAGAACGCGTCTGGGTCTTTGGGATGCGGGCACATCTCATCGCGCGCGCGGACGTAGCGTTCGAGCGCAGTGACCGTGGTGGGGTGAAGCGGGATCTCACGCGACCGGCCGTTCTTCGCGTGGCGGACGGTGAGCCTGCCTTCGGGCAGCTCGACATCTGAGCGGTCAAGCCCGCACGCTTCCGAGACGCGCATCCCGCTGACCGCCAACAGCCCGATCAGCGCCTCGCAGCTGGCGGCGCGCAGCGGCGGGAGCATCGACCGCGCCGCCTCGAGCAGCGCTTCGATCTCTGCCTCGGAGAACAGGTAGGGCACCGCGCGACGGGCCGTGGCCGGCAGCAGGTTGACCGGCGGTACCTCGTGGCGAGCGTCGAACGCCTGCAGGTAGCGCGCGAAGCCGCGCACGATCGCGAGGCGCTGATGCCACCACACGACGCTCGCGTCAGCGGGCTGGGTCGCGAACTCCAGCGCCAGTCCGGTGGTGAACAGCGACTCGCCGCGCTGGGCGAGGAACGCGGCGAACTGCGGCAGCACCCGGCCGTGCTCGGCGAGCTGGTACCCCAACGCGCGGCGCATCGCCAAGTAGTCATCGACGGCCTCAGCAAGGGGGATCATCGTTCGCTCCCCGGCCACGGCAGCGCCAGCGGCGACAGCGCCGCGCGATCGACCTTGGCATAGACCGAGGTCGTGGTCTGGTCCTGGTGGCGGAGCACCTGGCCGATCTCGGCCAGGCCAGCGCCGTGACGCAACAGCTCGGTGGCGGCGGTGTGACGCAGGCGGTGAGGACCGACGGGCCCGATCCCCGCCCGCATGCAGGCGCACCGCACCACGCCGGTGACGCACCTGCGCGAGATGCCAACTAGAGGCGCGCACGCGTTGATGAACAGCGACCGATCCACCGCTACGCGCGGGCGGCCATCACGCAGATACTCCGCGATCGCCTCGCCGATATCGCAGGGCAGCGGCAACCTGTCGATCCGTGATCCCTTGCCATGAACGACGATCTCGCCCGCCCGCCAGTCGACATCATCGAGCGACAACGCGGCGACCTCGCAGCGACGCAACCCCAGCCTCGCGAGGAGCAGAACGATCGCGTAGTCACGACGTCCGGTCGGTGTCGCGCGATCGCAGCTGCCAAGCAACAGTGTCACCTGCCCCGGCGGCAGCGCGCGTGGGAGATCCTCCCGGCGCCGCGCGACCGATGGCACCGCCTCAGCGAGCGGTTCGGCGATCAGCCCGTGCACATGCAAGAACCTCAGCAGCGCCCGCAGCGCGTAGACCACCGTTTCGGTCGAGCGCCGCGAGCGCCGCCGGGACTCCCGCACCACGAACGTGCTGACCTCGGCGGCGGACACGCACGCCAGGTCCACCTCGAGCGGCTCTGAGCGCTCAGACAGAAACAACCGCGCGGTCGGCTCATACTGCGCGGCCGAACCCGCCTTCATCCCCCGCTCTCGCAGCAGATAGTCCCGGAACTCCCCGAGCAGCCGATCAACCGGCGACAGAACCACGTCCTCAACCGGCAGCACACCAAGCCCGTCCAGATAGCCCAGCAGCGTGCGCAAGCTCAGCGGCGAGAGACTCGACAGGTACCCCTGCCACCGACGCCACAGGAAATACCGCTCCAGCGTTCCCGGCGTCAGCGCCGCGACCTCAAGCCCCTCGGACTCCATCCAACGGCTCACGTGCGCGAGCAAATACAGGTGCTCCTGCGCACCCCACAACGAGTAGCCCCGCTCAAGAAGATCGCCGCGAAACCCATCGACGAACCCCACCAACGGCCCACTCACCCGGACACGCTCGGGTGCTGGCTGACCGGACATCACTCACGCCTCCTTCTCGGATCGACAAGAAGGCACGACTCGATCACGCCCGGCAGAACTATGTTGCGCTCGCGCTCAGCCAGCCACAGCGATCATCAGACCACACGGCCTCTCACGACGCGAGACCCACGTCAGCGCAACATAGTTTCAGGCGCACCATAGGCGGGGATATGGTGCGCGCACCATATCCCCGCTC
>JALYZL010000418.1 GCA_030948875.1 Actinomycetota bacterium | reverse complement strand
GCTGTGTGACGTCACCCGCAGGGGTGATGAACCCGATCGCGCCGCGCCGGGACTCCGTGAACCACAGGCCGCCCGGCGCCGCGGCGATCCCGAGCGGGCCGCTCCCCGGGGCGAGCGCGTACTCGGTCACCCTGCCGGTCGTGGTTATCCGGCCGATTGCGTCGGTGCCGTTGTCGGCGAACCACAGCGCGCCGTCGGGGCCGGAGACGATCTGCGCCGGCATCGATGCCGCCGGCAGAACGGTGTACTCGGTCACCGCGTGGGTGCGGCCGATCCGGCCGATCGTCCCGTGCTCAGTCCCCGAGTACCACAACGCGCCGTCTGGTCCGACCGTAAGCCATGTCGGGCCGCCCGGCGCGGCGATTTGCGTCACGACGCCGCTCGCCGTCACGCGGCCGATCTCGTCGACTCCGGGCTCGGCGAAGAACACCGCGCCGCCGTGCGAGACGACGCCGGTCGGGTACGCCTCGCTCGGGATCCCCGCCGCGAACGTCTCCAGCCGCGCTGCCAGCGCCGTCGCGCACGACAACGTCACGATCGCGCCGAGGATGGTCGCGGCGATCAGTCGCCTCCGGCGGGCTGGGGTCGGTGGCCGGCCGCCGATCATCGTGCTCGGGTCGCTGGCACCGGGTACAACGCCAGGTGCTGCTGGACCACGCCCGCGAGGTGTGTGAACGCGCCGCCCACCGCCACGGAGTCGGGAGTGCCGAGTAATGCGAGCACGTGGTCGTCCGGCCCGGGCTGAAACCCCGCGATCGGATCGCCCGTCGCGAGGTCGAGCTCGGCGGCGTAGGGGTGGCTGTGACCCGTGATCTGCGTGAAGCCGCCGCCGACCAGCAGCACCCGGCCCACAACCGCGAGAGCCGCGACCACCCCGTTGGTGTTGGCCCGGAACCATGGGTCCGCCGCTCCCGAGCCCGAGTCGACGGCTGCCAGGTTCAAGCGCTGTAGACCGCCCACTTCGCTGAAGTTGCCGCCGACGTACAGCCTCGCGCCCGCGGGCTGCAGGGCGTTGACCACAGGCGAGCCCTGGTAGGCGACGGCGGCGTCGAACCGTTCCAGCCGGCCGGTGACAGCATCGATCGCCGCCAGCGACGCTCGCTTACGGTGGTCAACCGCCGAGAAGATCCCCCCGACGTAGAGCTCGTTTCCCTGCGCGGCGATCGTCAGCGCCTGCGAGCCGACGTCGTGGTTGGCGCCCACGACCGCGGCGAACGCCGGATCGACCGCTCCGGTCGCCGCATCGACCGCCGCCAGGTTGCGCCGCCGGGTACCGTTGATCGACGCAAACGAGCCCGCCACGTAGAGACGACCGCCGGCGTAGAGAAGTGCGGTAATCGTTCCCGAGACGTGAACGGTGAAGTTCGGCAGCTGCGCGCCGGTGACGGGGTTGAGCGCGAGCACGTCGTGCCCGGTCGCGGTCAGCCTCGTGGCCGCGTACAGGCGCCCGCCGCCGACGGAGATCGCGGTGCTCGGCGCCGTCGTCGGCGGGTCGAAGTTGTCGAGCAGCGCACCCGTGCTCGTACTCACGGCGGCCAGCCCGTCGCGTGGGGCGCGTGGGGCGCTTGTGAACTTGCCGCCCGCATACACGAGCCCGGGGGAAAGCGCGAGCGCGAAGACCTGAGCGTCGGTGTCGGGGTCGAAGCCGCCTTCGATCGCCCCGGTCGTGGCGTCGACCGCCGCGATGTTGTTGCGCGGGACGCCGTCGACCGCCGTGAATGCGCCCCCGATCACGAGCCGCGACCCGTCGAGGGCAAGCGCGTCGACGGGCGCGAAGAACGCCTGCGCAGCAGTCGTGCCGGGCGCCACCGTGAACGGGGAGAACTGCTGATCGACCGCGCCCGTCGTCGGGTCGAGCGCCGCGACGTTGAGCCTGATCGCGCCCGCGATGAAGAGGAAGCTCCCGCCGACGTACAGCTTCGAGCCCGAGTCCGCGAGCGCGAAGACCGTTCCGGTCGTGCTCGGCGCGAACGACGAGTCGACCTTCCCGGTCTGGAGATCGATCGCCGCCAGGCCGTTACGGCTCAGACCGCCGAAGGTGGAGAACTGGCCGCCGACGTAGAGCGTCGACCCGCTGACCAGGAGCGCTTCGATGACCCCGTTGGTGTCGACGTCGATCGACGTATCGAGCGCGCCGGTCACCGCGTCGACCGCTGCGAGCGCGTTACGGCTCGCTCCGTCGACAGAGTGGAAGGTGCCGGCCAGGTACACGATCCCACCGGCGAACGCGAATGCCCGCACGGAGCCGTCGGCGATCGGGAAGAAGCTCTGATCCAGCGCTCCCGTCGCCGCGTCCACGGCCGCGACGTTGGCGCGTGGCGAGCCGTCGACCCCGTCGAAGCTTCCCCCGATGAACAGGCGGCCGCCGCCGCCCAGCGCGAGCGCCGCCACCGACCCGTGGGTCGGGGCGCTGAAGGAGGAGTCGACACTGCCGTCGGCGTTAATGTGCGCGATGCTGTGCTCGGGGACACCGCCGACGTTGTCGAACTGGCCGCCGATGTAAAAGCCGCCGGCCCCGTCGCTAATCGTCGTGTACACCGAGCCGTCGACGCGGGTGAACGCGCTGTCACGCGCGCCTGCGGACGTGAGCGCCACGCCACCGCCCGAGCGCGGGCCGATCCGGGTGAACGTGCCGCCCAAGTAGAGCGTGCTCCCCGCTCTCGCGAGCGCCAGCACGGAACCGTCGGTGACGAAGTTATCCAGCGGCTGGACGGATGCGCCGGGCGGCGGGGTCTGAGCCTGGGCGGAGCCGGGCGGGCCAAGGCGCGGCGCCAGCCCGAGCACCATCGCCGTAGCGGCGAGCACGAGGACGATCGCGAGGCGCCGCACGCCTCCGCACTCCATCTCGCCACTGCCACCCCTATCGAATGACACCCCGGGCCTCCCGGAAGCGAACCCCTCCAGCTCCACAGATCGTCATGCTTTCATAACGGGAGCGCGCTCGCGGAGTTGCGGCCCGTAGCCCGCAGGGCGGGCGCCACCGATGGTCGGCGCCGTTCGCTCTACGCCCGCACCTGCTCGCGCTCGGCGGCGTCTCCGGGAGCGGTGGGGTCGGGTTCGATGAGCGAGCGCGCTGTCGTGCCTTCGATGTTGATGTGGGGCAGTCGAGCGTCGAGCCAGCGCGGCAGGCGCCAGGTGGTCGGACCGAGCAACTCGAGCACGGCGGGCAGGAGCACGCAGCGCACGATGATCGCGTCGAGGAACACCGCCGCGGCCAGGCCGAAGCCGAACTCCTTGATCGAGCGCTGGTTGCCGAGCATGAACGAGAGGAAGACGCAGATCATGATCGCCGCTGCGGCAGTGATCACACGCCCGGTGAAGGCGATGCCGTCGGCTACGGCGGCGGACGCGTCGTGCTTGCGGATCCACTCCTCGCGGACGCGCGAGACGAGGAAGACCTCGTAGTCCATCGAGAGCCCGAACACAACCGCGAACATGAGCACCGGTATCCACGGCTCGATCGGGCCCTTCTCGATTCCCAGCACGCTGCCGAGGAACCCGTCCTGGAAGACGGCGACGGTGGCGCCAAGCGCACCGCCGATGCTCAGCAGGTTCATCAGCGCGGCCTGGATCGGGATAACGATGGAGCGGAACATCACGAACAGCAGCAGCGCGGAGAGCACCACGACGATTCCGATGAAGAGCGGCAGCTTGGACGAGAGCACGGTGGCGAAGTCGATCGAGCCGGCCGCGAACCCGCCGACGAGGACCGGGACGCCGGTCCGGTGCATGAACGCCGGCACAACGACGTCGCGCAGACGGTTGACCAGGTCGGTGGTCCTGGGCGCCTGCGGGGCCGAGCTCGGGTAGACGTCCATGACTGCGACCTGACCGGAAGGAGCGATGCGAGGCGGCGTCACCGCGACGACGTCGGGGGTGGCGGTGACGGCCGCGCGCAGCGCCGGGAGCGCCGCCGCCTGGCCTGGATGGGGCAATTGGGTAACCAGCAGGAGCGGGCCGTTGAATCCAGGGCCGAAGCCCTGCGCGAGGAGGTCGAAGGCGTGACGCGAGCTGGTGTTGCTCGGGTCGTTCCCGGCGTCGCTCGGGTTGAGGCGCATGGCAAGGGCCGGGATCACCAGCGCGAGCATGACCAGGAGCGAGACGGCCGCCAGCGGCCACGGCCGTGCCTGCACGGTGTGGCTCCACTGGCGCCACCGCGACTTCGCGGGCGTACCGGCAACCGCGGCTGGGGCGGCGGTCGGGGCCGGACCGCGGCGACCGAACCGGCCTTGGCGGGCGCCGCGCACACGCACGAGCCGGTGGCCGTAGCGCGAGAGGATGGCCGGGAGCACGGTGAGCGAGGCGACGAGCACGAGCAGTACGGCGAGCACGGAAGCGATGGCGAGCCCGTACATGAAGCTGACCCCGGTGGCGAACATGCCGAGCAGGGCGATCACCACGGTCGCGCCCGCGAGCAGGACCGCCCGCCCGGAGGTGTCCATCGCCTCCACCAGGGATCGCTCGACGTCGCCGAACTGGAGGTAGTTCTCGCGGAAACGGGTGACGATGAACAGGGCGTAATCGATCCCGACGCCAAGACCGATCATCAGGGCCAGCTGGGGGGAGACGTTCGACATGCTCGTTATGTGGGTCGCGACTCCGATCAGTGCGACCCCGGTGATCAGCCCGAGCCCGGCGGTGACCAGCGGCATCGCGGCGGCGACGAGCGAACCGAAGGTGATGAGGAGGATCACGAGCGCGGCGATCGCCCCCACCATCGTCGCCGGACCGATGTTGAAGCCCTCGGCTTGCTCGATCACCTGCCCGCCGGCGGCGACCTGGAGGCCCGGGAGGTGGACGGCCTTGATCTGGTTGAGCACCGGCGTGCCGGTGGCGTTGGGGAGGTTGTTGGCGCGCTTGTCGTAGTTGACGGTGGCGAACGCGGTCGTGCGGTTCTTGGAGATCTCGACCGCACCGTTCGGGCCGTACGGACTGATCACTGAGACGACGTGCGGATCCTTGCTCACCTGGGCCAGCAACTGCGTCACCGCCGCGCGCACGGCCGGTGAGTCGATCGTCCCTTGGGAGGTGTGGAAGACGACGGTGTCGGCGTCGCCGGCCTGAGCCTTGAAGTCCCGCTTGAGCAGGTCCAGCGCGTGCTGGGACTGGGTTCCGGGCAAGCTGAAGTCAGTCGCGTATTTACTTCCCGCCGCGCCTGCGATCACGGTGGTGAGGACCGCCACGACCAGCCAGGTCACGACGACGAGACGACGATGGGCGATGCACCAACGGGTGAGCTTCAGCATTGCGCTACTCCTCGTACGTGCGAATTGGCCCCGGCCACGCCGCGTGAGCGCGCGCCAACTGGCCCGAACAGGCACCCTGTCCAACCCCTCCCGGTCGCCATGATAGTGATCTTCATGTTTGGCTCACGCGCTCGCCGCCACCGGCAGCCAGCGGAAGCGACGAGCGGCGAAAACGGACGCCGCGACCGCCCACGCCGCGAGCACGACGAGGTCCCGCGGCGCCAGGGCGTTGGCGAGCGATCCCCTCACCGAGGCGAGATGGAGCGCAGCCGCCAGGTGCTCGATGGGGAAGACATCGGCGATGTGGCGCAGCGTCGTCGGGAGGCTCGCGGTGGGGATCCACACCCCCGAGATGAAGTAGAGCGGGAGCATCGTCGCCTGGACGATCGGCTGCGCGGCGTCGGGCGACCCGATCAGCCCGGCGACAGCGAAGCCCAGGCAGGCAAAGGTCAGGGTCCCGACGATGGCGGCGACGGCCATGGCCGCCAGCGATCCTACCGAGAAGCCGATTCCGTACCCGACCCGGGCGACGAGGAGGAGGAGCACGGAGGCGATCGCTGCCGTCACCAGGGTGGCAATGGCTTGACCGCCGATCAGGATGGCCGGCGGCACCGGCGTGGCGCGGCGGCGCTTGAGCACGCCGGCCTCGCGTGCGGTGGCGATGGTGACCACGAGACCGGCGTACGCCGCGGTGATGATCGACATGGCGACGATGCCGCCGACGAAGTAGCGGGAGAGAGACACGTGGGTGCCGTCGACGACGGTTGTCTTCCCGTGCCCGAGCACGCTCGAGAAGATGACGAGCAGGAGGATCGGGAACATGAAGGTGAAGAACCGCGCGCGGGGGTTGCGCATGCTCGCGAGGGTGTCGTAGCGAGCCTCGTGCGCGAGCAGCGCCAGCGGGCCGCGGGCCGCCGGGGTGGGGCCGTTCGCGTGAGGGCGCCCGGCGTTGCGGCGCGCCCAGGGGCGCCGGAGGTAACGGATGAGCAGGAGCACCTGAGTCAGCTCCGGCGGCCCGAGTTGGCCTTGCGGCGCTTCCAGATGCGAATCATGCGGCGGATGAGCAACAACATTCCCCTAGCTCCTGTTCTCTTGGTCTTCAGCGACGAGTGCGAGATAGACGTCTTCGAGGGTGGCGCGACGGACCTCGAGGTCGGCGAGCTCGAGGCCACGCTCGAGCGCCCACCCCGAGAGCGCGTACAGATCAGCGGCAACGCCGGTGCTGTCGAGCGCGACGCGCCCGTCGCCCTGAGGCTCGGCGCGCTCGGCGAGCATGGGCGGCAGGTCGGCCGCGGCGGCGGTGCCGGCGGGCAGCGAGAAAGTGATCCGCGCCGCCGACGTGTCGCGGCCGCCGAGCGTGCGCGGCGTTCCCTGGGCGATGATCCTGCCCGCCACGACGACGGCGATCCGGTCGGCCAGGCGCTCGGCCTCCTCCATGTAATGCGTGGTCAGGAAGACCGTCTTGCCGAGTCGGCGCAGGCCATCGATGACCGCCCAGGCGGCACGGCGCGCCGACGGATCGAAGCCCGTCGTCGGCTCGTCGAGGAAGATGAGCTTGGGGTCGCCGATGAGCGCGAGCGCGACGTCGAGGCGGCGGCGCTGGCCGCCGGACAGCGAGGCCGCGCGCTGGCCGGCGAACTCGGTCAGCCCGGCGAGGTCGAGGGTCTCCTCGATCGGTCGCGGGGCGCGGTAGTAGCCGGCGTAGAGCTCGAGGCACTCGCGCACAGTCAGGCCGGCTTCGGGCGCGGACTCCTGGAGCACGATTCCGATGCGCTCGCGCCACGCCCGTCCCGCCCGGGCCGGATCCTCGCCGAGGACCCGCACACCGCCGGCGTTGGGGCGGCGAAAGCCCTCGAGGATCTCCACCGTGGTCGTCTTACCGGCGCCGTTCGGGCCGAGGAAGGCGAAGATCTCGCCGCGGACGACCTCGAGGTCGATGCCTCGGACGGCCTCGCGGTTGCCGTAGCGCTTGTGCAACCCGGAGACCTCGATCACCGCCTCGGCGGCCTCCGGGGCCTGGTGAGCGCAAGCGAGGCGCTGGGCGACGGCGGCGTCGAGCGAATTGGTGATCATGGGTGAGGAGACTAGGTGCCGGGTGCCCGTTCGTCATCGGCCTTAAGGAGGAAATTTCACCTCCACCTCAGGGTGGAGGGCGGGGCGCCGGCGATCCACCCAGGCGCCGATGACGCATACACGCGCGGGGCTTATCGTGTGTGGGCGATGACCTGGCTCGCCAAGCGTGTCTGGCGCTACTTCTCCTCGCCGGGGGTGTGGGCGGTGTCCAACGAACCGGTGCCACCCGAGCTCGTGTTCCTGCGCATGCTCGGCATCGGATACCTCGTGCTCATCATCGTCGCCACGACGACGACCCGTACGCGCCCGGATCTCCACGGCCGCGGTCTCGCGGTCATGCTCGCGCTCATCACCCTGGTCGTGAGCCTCGTGGTCAACAATCCGCGCGCTTTCGACCGGCAGCTGCGGACACGCCTCGTGGCCTTCGCGGTGACGACGATCGCCGCGGCCGTCCTCGCCGCGGTCCAACCCAACGGGCTCTGGGAGGCGACTCCGTATTTCGTCGCCGTCGCGGCCGCCATGCGCCTCCCCAACAAGCTAGCCGTGTGGACGCTCGGGCTCAACCTCGCGGTGCTCGGGACCGTCGCGGCGCTCAGCAATCACTGGGGCCAGGCGGTGGGCACGCTGATCGGGGCGGTGCCGTGGTTCCTCGTCATGCGCCAGATGCGGCGGATGCGCGAGCAGAACCTGGCCCTGGAGGCTTCGCAGGCGGCCGAGGCCCGCGCCGCCGCCGCCGCCGAGCGGGGTCGCCTCGCGCGCGAGATGCACGACGTACTCGCCCACACCCTGTCCGCGCTCGCGCTGCAGCTAGAGACCACGCGCCTGCTCGCCCGCGACCGCCGGGTCGACGCCGACGTCTCGCGCGCCATCGACCAGGCCCACGGCCTGGCCGCGAGTGGCCTCGAGGAGGCGCGGCGGGCGATCTCCGCCGCGCGCGGCGACGCCCTGCCGGGGCCCGAACGCGTGCAGAGCCTGGCCGAGGCGATGGCCGAACAGAGCGGCATGCCCGTGACCGTCGACGTGCGCGGCGAGCCCCGCGAGCTGCCCGCCGATGCGCGACTGGCGGTGTACCGCACCGCCCAGGAAGCGCTTACGAATGTCCGGCGCCACGCCACCCCCGACCGCGTCGAGGTCCGGCTCGACTACCAGCCGGACGCGGTCGCGTTGGTGGTCGAGGACCACGGCGCGGCGGCGGCGGGCGGCTCGCTGGCTGCCGG
>JALYZL010000040.1 GCA_030948875.1 Actinomycetota bacterium | reverse complement strand
GCTGAGGATGCTCGAGCTGCCGCCCGGCGCGGCCGCCTCGGCGAGCGAGCCCGCCGGCGAAAGCGGAGCGCTCGCACGGCCGGGTTACGACGAGTCGACGCCGAATCTGGTCGACGCTCACGGCTGGTGGACGGTCCCCGGAAACTCGGCGGACGTCCTTGGCTACGTGGCGGCGCATCGACCGCATGCTCTCCGTCACCGTCGTGCAGCTGACGAGCACCACCACCGCCGTGCGCCCGTGCGAAAAAGTCATGCGCGCGGCTGTGATGCCACTCCCCCGCCAGCCCGGCGGCGTGCAACATCCCGTCACCGTGCAATCACGCACCCGCCCGACCATCCCGACCACCAGCATCCCAAACGCGTCGAACGTCGGCTGGGTGAAACATCCCCGCAGCAGGGACAGCAAACCCGCAAACGAACTGGGAACCTGAAGCATGGCGGCAACCCGCCGGATGGGCAGGCCGGGACCGGCGCTGCGAACGCCCCGCAGCCGATGGACTTGTCGCCCACCGGATTCGGGGTCGCCGCCACTATCGCCTGCTCAGAGCCTCAAACCGACCAAACCGCGCTCGCAAGCCCCACCCCGCCGACCATCACGACCGCGCACTCAACCCCCCGAGAATCCCGAAACTCGAGTGTGAAACGCTACTCGGCAGCCGACAGCGTGTCATCGGCCGCGCGGACGGCGCGCCTACTCCCGCGGGAAGTAGTGACCGGCCGCTAGCTCCACCTCTCGCCATCCTCGCAACGAGTTCACGACCGCCACCCGCTCGGCGTGCATCAGCTCCTCGATGGCGATGGCGCGCTCGGCCAACACCCCGAGATCGATGAGCCGCCCGCGCTCGACCCCGGGTAGTAGGCCCGCGGTGAGCGCCGGCGTCCACCAGCGGCCGTCGAGGTGGACGGCGAGGTTGGCGGTGGTCGTCTCGGTCACCTCTCGACGTTCGTTCCACAGAACGATGTCGTCGACGTCGGGTTGCGATCGGCGCGCGGAGTCATAGACGTCGCGGCCGGCGTGCTTGTGGAAGAGGAGAACGTCGTCGGAACGGACGGGGTCCGCGGCCAGCCCCAGGCGGACGACTCCAGGCGTGGGAGCGAAATCCTCGACCTGTACGCGAATCGCTCCCGAGCGCTCGAGCATGATCCGGACCCTGGCTAACGCCCGGCGGTGCTCGAGCGCCTCGGCGAGGGCGGCGTCGACGGCGCCCCGCCGGTAGCGAAAGCCGAAGTAGTCGGCCGAGGCGCTGAGGCGGGCGAGATGGCGGTCGAGGTTGACCAGCGTCTGCGGCGGGTCGAAACGGAGGGTCTCGATCAAGCGCTCCGGTAACGGCGGGCTGGTCAGCGCGACGGTCTTGGTCTCCAGCTCCGCGAATTCGACCTCCGGATCGGAGGACCAAGTGATTGCCCCGCCGGTTCCGTACTCGGCATAACCGGAGACGTTGGAGCGGGTAACGGTCCGGATGGCCACGGAGAAGCGGGCAGCGGGCTCGAGAGGATCGGGAGGCAGGTAGCCCACGGCGCCGCAGTAGACGCCCCGCGGGCGTTGCTCGATGGCGGCGATCGCCTGCATCGCGGCGCGCTTGGGTGCGCCCGTGACCGACCCGGAGGGGAAGAGGGCAGAGAAGATGTCGGCCAGGTCGGTGCCCGGGGCGACGCGTGCGGTCACCGTCGAGGTCAGTTGCCACAGGGTGGGGTAGCGCTCGGTTTCGAACAGACCCGGAACCTCTACCGACCCCATCGCCGCGACGCGACCGAGGTCGTTGCGCATCACGTCGACGATCATGACGTTCTCGGCTCGCTCCTTCTCGGAGGTGCGGAGCGCTTGCGCTCGTGCCCGATCCTCGTGCGGCCACCGCCCCCGTTGCGTGGTTCCCTTCATCGGCCGAGTCAGCACCTCATCCCCGCTGCGGGCGAAGAAGAGCTCGGGCGACGCCGAGACGATTGTGTAGTCGCCGGCGGCGATAAGCGCGTTGTAGGCGCCCGGCTGCGCTTTGGCGAGGCGAACGTAGAGCTCGTGCGGGTCGGTGACCTGTGCGGTGAGTCGGGCGGTCAGGTTGAGCTGGTAGTAGTCGCCGGCGGCGATTGCCTCCCGGACCGTGCCTACCGCGTCGCGGTGCCAGATCCGGTCTCGATCGAGCGACCAATCGATGCGTGGTCCCTCGCCCGGAGCGTGGTGCGCCGCGTCGACCTCCTCGTGACGGGCAAACGCGGCGAACCAGGCCAAAGGCAGAGCGGCCAGTGCATGCCCGGCCGGCCAGTCGATGGCAGGCAGCGACGGATCGAGCCCATGCGCCGCTTCGTAGGTGACGAAGCCCGCGACCCAGTGATCTCCGCGTGCCGCGTCCTCCGCGGCGCGCAGGACGCCCGTGACCTGGTCGGCTTCATGGGCGACGAACTCGTGCACGGGGTCTGACAGCACCATGCTCCGGCCGCGACTCGAATAGTCGTCGAAGCGCGCCCACACCCCGGTTGGATCGTTCCCACTCAGGCCCGTAACGTAGCGGCCTGCCCGAGATCGCTCTCGAGCTGGCCGCCGTGCGTGCGTCCGGCTCCGCGGTCGTCGTGGTGATGATGTCCGCGATCGCCGGAGTGCTCGAATGCGTGGTCGAGGACGAAGTCAGCGACCTGCGAGCCCTGCGTCTGGCCGGCATTCTCGTCGTACTGGAAATGCTGGCCGGCGAAGATGCGACTCGCGTTGGCCTCATTCGAAGCTCCCGAGAAGCTCGTGAACGTCCTCGTGATGTTCACCGTCGGGTTGCTCAGCGCGAACGAGAACGTGTCGGTGCCGAAGAAGTCCCGCAGGACGGTCGACGCCGGCGCGCTGAACTCGGCGTGCGCGCCCGGGTAGCCGGGATCGTTCGCGGTGTTGGCGAACGGGACCCGACTGGAATCGGCCACCGCGTTCGGGTTGCCCTGGTCGGCCGCCGTGATCGCGGTGATCGGACGCCAGCGGTGGTAGGTGTACTTGGCGTCGTAGACCGCTATCGCGCTGTCGGCGAGCGTGGTGTCGAGCGCGACGAACAGCCGGGCGTTCTGCCCCACGTTGTTGCCGAAGGCGACGCCGGCCTGGTCTGCCACCTGGTTCCAGACCACCCATGCCGGAGCGGCGCCCCAGAACTTGGCGATCGGTGTCTGGTCGGCCGTCTGCGTGGTGCTCCCCAGCTCACCCAGGGACTTGGTCTGGTTGAAGTCGTCGGCGTATTCGCCACTGTCGAGCGCCGGGGGCGCGCCTCCGCGATCGAGTTGCGGCTCCTCGGTACCCACGAGGCGCGGCTCATTCGCCGGCTCGCGGCGCTCGATGACGCACCCGCGCTCGAGGGCCAGACCCTCGTTGCTCTCATCGGCGGTCAAGCCGTGGCCGCGCTCTCCCTGCGCGACCAGCGCGTGGTGGCCCACCCGTTCATCCCACCTCTGAAGCCGTCGCGCTCCTGCGCCTCCGCGCGGCACAGCTGTCGACCGCGCCCCGGCGGTACCTTCGCTTCCGAGGCTTCCGTTTTGCCTATCGGGACGAGGCAATCGCGGCCCGGAGCGACTCGAGGCCGTTGCCCAGGACGAGCGGGCCGTGCGAACGAGAACGTGCTCGGCCGGGAGCCGCGTGAGGCCGTCGAGCACCGCGCGCAGGCCGGCGGGCCCACCCTCGGGTTGAGTCCACGAGTCCGGGCACACGCGCAGCTCACCGCTTTCGCGTCTGAGCATGGCGTCGGCGAACACCAGCGCTGACTGCGCCGGCAGCCAGAGCGCGACCTCATCAGCCCGCTCGACGGTGAACGCCTGGACTCCGTCCCACAGCTCCTGCCCGTCTTCGAGCGCATGGCCGAGGGGCTGGAGCGCATCTCCGCTCGGCGGACGCTTGGCCCAGACAGCGGCACGGTAGCGTTGGGCCGCCTCGGCAACGCTGCGCTGATGCCAATGCAGCGTCCGCACCACACCCGAGCAGCCGCTGTGCTCGCCGATCACCTTGTCGAGCTGATCCCAATCAGAGACAAGTGGATCTATGAGCAGCAGCCCACGCGTCGTGCTCAACGCCCACCAGGCGACGACCGGGTCCCAACCGTCTTCGCCGCCCTCGTCCTCGGTCCACTCAGGTGCGCCGCTTCGAGCGCCAGAGGCCCTCCAGAATCTCGTTGACGGGCGCTGACATTCCTGGGGCGACGCGGGCGACGGATGATCAGTTGGCCGGGCTCGCCGTGTCCGGCGTGGTCGTCGACCACTCCTTGCCGAACCAGCGTCTGATCCGGCTGGTTCCGAACTCGGCCTTCAGCGCCGCCAGCTCTCGCGACGGCCCGTCGAGCGCGCCGGTCCGCTGATCGCCGAAGAACGTCACGTCCACGAGCGCGACCTCGTCACCCCCGAACTCCAGGTAGCAGATCCCCCGGCCGCCGTACTCGGCCGAGCTCGTCGTCTGGCGGACCTGGGCCGCGATCCGCTCCGCGGCGACGGCGGCGTGACCCTCGGCGAACACTCCGGCGCGCGGCGTTCCCACGGCGGCGATGTCTCCGATGGCATATACGCCCGCGTGCGAGGTCTCGAGCGTGCGCGGGTTGACGGGGATCCAGCCGTTCTCGATCATCCCCGACTCGACGACCACCGGGGGCGCGTGGTGGACGGGAACCGCGAGGAAGAGGTCGTAGGGCATCTCGCCCCCGTCGCGCAGTGTGGCTACCTGTCGAGCGGGGTCGAGCGCGCAAACCTCTTGCCGCGGATGCCATTCGATCCCTCGCTCGGCGAATGCCTCGAGGACCACCGTGGAGGCATCGGGCGAGGGCGGGATCGGCCGCCCGAAGTCGACGACGAGCGCGATCTCCGAGCGATCGCGGAGCCCCCGCTCAACTAGATTCTCGTGGAGCAGGAGCGCGGTCTCGCTGGGGGCAGGCGGACATTTGTAGGGGGTCGAGAGCACCCCGACGATTACCCGTCCACCGGCGAAGTTGGCGATGACCTCTCGCGCCGCGAACGCCCCGCCCACGCTGTAGAACTCGTGGCCCCCCTCGACCAGACCGGGGGTCGCCGCGGGATCGAGATCCGCGCCGAGGGCCACGACCACGATGTCGCCGTCCAGCGTTCCGGCATCGGTGAGCACGCGCTTGGCGACCGGATCGATCGAACGCACCGCAGTCTGCACGAAGCGCACGCCCGGCTTGACGATGTCCTGATAGTGGTGCCGAACCCCCTCAGGGAGAGCACGGCCGAACATCACGTCGAGCTTGGAGAAGCCGAAGACGAACGCGTCGTTCTTGTCGACGAGCACCACCTCGAGGTTCTCGCCGAACTCGTCCGAGAGGCGGGTGACAAGCTCGAGTCCACCGAACCCCGCTCCGAGCACCAAGACGCGCATGACGCGAACCTACCGGGGTCGCGCCAGCCAAGCAAATTCGTAGCCGGTCGTCAACGAGCGAGTCTATGAACCGCGCGTGCTCGTCCCACCCGTCCCGCTCGCGCAGGGCACGCGACCAGTCCCATGGCCCACCGCGCTCAAGCCGAACCGCGAAGAACATCGGCTACGCCGAGACCGCGTGCAAGCAGATAGGTCATCGCCGCGAGCAGCGCCGGCGCGAGCGTAAGGCTGGGAATGACGTCGCCGTGGCCAATCCCTGATGAAGCGATGGCGACGACCATGGTCACCGCAAGCAACGCGGCCGTCGGCACCACGTACCGGCGCCACAGCAGCATCAGTCCTCCGGCCACCTCGAGGATCCCGGCGAGGATCTCGAGCGCCGAGGGCCAGGGCAACCCGAAGGTGCGGAACGCGTCCAGCTCCCAGTGGTGAAACACGAACTTCACAAGGCCGGCACCGACGAACACGAGGCCGGCCACCAGGGCGACCGTCCCGGCCGCGCGCTCGCGCCGGCACAGCTCATCGGGCACGGTGATAACCGAGCGCTTGAGCGCCGCGGCCGTCACCGTCTGTCCGGCTCGAGATTGCTGCAACGTCCGGTCACGGTCCGATCTTCGCACAGCGCCCCGGTCGGCCCCCAGTGGCGACGGCGAGGGTGGGGTTTGCGAGAATGGTTCTGGGGTGATGCGGAAGGTTGCGGTCATCGCGAGCGCGAGCGGGAACGGCAAGACGACGTTCGGGCGTGAGCTTGCGCGAATCCTCGGTGTGCAGTTCGTTGAGCTCGACGCCCTCGTCCACGGCCCTGGCTGGACGGAGACGCCTAACGGCGTGCTGCGCTCGCAGCTTGAGCCGATCATGGCGTCCGACGGCTGGGTCATGCACGGGTCGTATCAGCGCAAGCTCGGCCAGCTTGTGCTCGCCGCAGCCGACGTAGTGGTCTGGCTCGACCTTCCCGTTCGAGTCTGGCTCCCTCGTCTCATCCGGCGCACGTGGCGACGTGGCCGTGGGCGCGAGGAACTCTGGAACGGCAATCGAGAATCCCTATGGTCGGCGCTCTGGGGGTGGGATGCACTGTTCCTCTATGCCTTGCGCAGCCACTTCCGACGCCGTCGCGCCTGGTCAGGGGAACTCCGATCTTTTCGCGTCGTGCGCCTGCGTACCGAGGTCGAGGTCGAGCGGTTCCTCGCTAACCCACGTGCGTTCTGACCCGGTCACACCGATGCGATGGCGGTCACCCTGCGTCCTCAGCGACCCGACGATCTTCCCCTGTTGACGGGCGGGGAGAGCACGTTCGACAGTTTCGGACCGAAGGCGGCGCAGACGACGCCAAGTCCGCCACAGGTCGATGCCGCCGGGTCTGTCGGTGATCGCCGACGAAGGACAGGTGGCGGGCGACGTGGGCTGGCGCTGGGTTCAATGGGCGCCAACCGGGCATCGCGGTGCCCGATGATCGGGATCTGGCTCCGTTTCGCTAAGAGCTTGCAATCGATCACGGCGTGCTGTAGAAGTGAACCTGCCACGCCGTTAGGTCTGTCAAACTGGGGGAATCTGCGGGGGTATCGTGGGGGATAGAGGTAGGGCAGAGCCAACGGCGGTAGCTGTCTGCCAGCTCACCCGGCTGACGGCCAGGGGTGACCGGCGGATCAGCGCACCAATCCCACGTTCGGTCCGGACGTCGTGCCGGCCGGCTGTCCCGAGGAGAGAGAATCATGGCTGCGCGTAGTGTTGGACTTCCGCCGGCCAACGCCGTACAGGCCAGGCAGCAGTTGTCGAAGTCGTTTGTGCAGGCCGGCATCCAGCCACTGCCGGCGGGCGCGGGCGGCCGGGTGAAGCCGACCGAGGTCGGGATCACCGAATCGGATCCGCTCACCTTCTTTGTCATCGGCGATAGCGGTGGGATCAAGACACCAAGTCCCCAGAACGCCGTCTCCTATGCCATGCAGTCCGCCCCGGGCCCTAGCCCGGCCTTTGTGTACTCCGTCGGAGACGTCGTGTACTTCAACGGCGATGCATCGGAATACGCCCCCCAGTTCTATGAACCCTACGCGCATGTTCGGGCACCGATCGTCGCAATCCCGGGGAACCACGACGGCGACACTACCGACGATCCGACCCGCCAGCCGCTTGACACGTTCATGGCGAACTTCTGCACTCCGACACCGTCGATCCCGCCCGGCGACCCGCAGTTCGAGTACGGCCGCCATACGCAGACGCAGCCGTATTGCGACTGGACGCTCGATCTTCAGGCGGTGACGATCGTGGGTATCTACACCAACGTCCCGTCAGGGGGTCACCTCGATCCGTCGCAGACAACGTGGCTCGCCTCCGAGCTTAAGTCCGCCGACGCCGCGAGGCCGCTAATCGTCACGCTCCACCATCCTCCGTTCTCGGTCGATGCGCATCACGGCGGCTCGCAGCACATGGTCGATGCGCTGGATCAGGCGTTCCAGGTCGCAGGACGCACCCCGGATCTGGTGCTCTCCGGACATGTGCATGACTACCAGCGCTTCTCGCGCGTGCTCGCGGGCAAGACGATCCCGTACGTCGTGATCGGCAACTCCGGCTACCACAATCTTCACCAGCTCGCCACCGACGCGCTTGCCGGTCAGGAGGTCGTGCCGGGCATCACCTTCGAGTACGGCGACGCCAGTGAGTACGGCTTTCTCGCCCTCACCGTCTCTGGGGGGAAGATCTCGGGCACCTACACGGGCGTCAAGCCCGGAACCATGCCGGACGGCTCCGACGCTACAAGCACGCCAGGCAAGGACAGCTTCTGAGCGCCCGCGTGATCGACCAGCTCGTCGCGGCGATGCGTGACGTCGAGCGCCTATCGACCTCAGCGAGCATGCAGATCACCAGCCTCGATCCCGAGCACCCGGATGCCCAGCACTGCCTCGGAGAGTACGTCGCCGAGCTCAACCGCCGCTCCCCACGGGGCTTCGACCCGCGGGTGGGCGCCGGCGGAGCTCGCGTCGCGCGCATCGAGACGAGCGCGGTCCTCGTCGAGGCGCTCTCCCTCTACCGGTCAACTGGCTGGGGCGAGGTGCCCGCATTCAACGACGAACCCTTCGCGGACCACTGGTTCGAGAAGGCGCTGACGTAGGAGCGGCGAAGAGTCGGCACCGGACGCTCACGACGTGAGGCCGTTGCGCCGCGCGCGCGACCGGGCCGGGCGCAACAGGGTTCTGGCCTTCACCACCTGTGAGTGCGGGCCGAGCCTGTTGGAAACGTTGTCGCGTGCAGCGACGAGGTAGTAGTAGGTGCTGTGGGGTCGCAGTTTGGTGATCGTGAAGGCGATCTTTTCACCCACCTGACTCACGGAGAACCTGCAGCTTCCGCGGCATAGCGTCTGGGCGTGGGCGAAGTCGCTGGCGTTTCGGATTGGTCGCCGCGATTGCTTGACGAGGTAGCTGCGGGCTGGGGGCGGATGCTGGGCATCGGTGCCGGGCGCGTTGAAGTCGAGCTCGATCTTCGTCTTCCCGCGGGTGCGGGCCTGTAGGCCGATGACCGGACCGGGCG
>JALYZL010000382.1 GCA_030948875.1 Actinomycetota bacterium | reverse complement strand
CGCTCGACGATCTACCGGGCAGTCGCGCGGGCAGACGGACGCACCGCGCTCGCGCCAGCTGGCGACCCGGCACCGTAGGCCGTGGCCCTCGACCTCAGCCTACCCTCGGTCACACGTACTCGACGAGTGTGTGGCCATGCGGCGACGACTCCACCACGAGTGTTACCAGGGCCTGCCTCACCCGATCGAGACGCTCGGCAACACACGTCCGGACGCTACTTTGCCCCTGGGGACACGAACCCAAGCACGGGGCCGTACCGGGGCGCGGCGCGGCGCGTCGCCTAGCTAGCCAAGTGCGGCGATCATCGTCGACCGGCGGCTTGGGACGGTCACGCGGCGAGCTCGCAGCCCGCCGCGTGACTTCGACGTCAGCTACTTGATCGCCGTCCCGGAGGGAGCAACCACGTACCACGGCGCGCCGAACTGGCTGAGCGCCTGGCCCGTCGTCTGGCCGGCCCCGGAATCGCCCGCGTAGTAATAGAGAGGATGCCCGGCATACGTCACCTCCGTGCTGCCGTCGCTGCGCTTCGTGGTTCCCAGCAACGCGGCCTTGACACCGGACCCGGCGACCGGCTTCGCCGTCGTGGTCAACGGAGGCCAGGCGCCTGCGCACGCTCCGCTGCAGCTGCTGGAGCTCCCGGTGTCCGCCACGAACAGGTACAGCGTGCGTCCCTTGCTGTCGACGAGGAACTTGCCGAGGTTTGACTTCCCGACATCGACGGCGGCGGGACCGCTGGGGGTGTTGGTGGCGGCCGGCGCGGCGCCGTAGGCGCCGGCGGCGCCCGAGCTCGACGTTGCCCCCGAGCCCGGCGAGCTTGCCGTGGTTCCGGAGCTGCCGCCGCAACCGGCGACTCCCACGGCGACGGCGGCCAAGCTGACCAGCGACAGCAACACGGGCCGTCGCCTCTTGAACATGGTTGTCATCTGTTGCTCCTGTTCCTGGGTCGCCGTGTCGCTTCCCTCGCGACTGGACCCGGCTCGCTTTAGTGCGCAGATTGCGCTTCAAAAGATAGGACGCCATTCGGGCGCTGAGGCTTCCCATCACGCTGTCGCGGCCCGCAGGGCCTCGCGAAGCTCCGACTCCCGCCCAGACACGCGCCCGTCGAGCTTGGCCTCAAGCGCCGCCCGGAGCCCCTGACCCACCGCCGGCCCCTCGGGAACACCGGCAGCAATGAGGTCTTCGCCGTCGATCTCCAAGTGCACGAGGCGCAGACCCTCCAGCCACTCCCGCGCCTGCTCCTCGGGTCCGAGCGACCCGGCGAGGGCAACGAGCTCGACGCTCCCCCGGCCCACGGCGGCGGCGATCTCCGACGGCCGCCGAGCGATGCCGAGCGCCTCCGCCACCTGCTCGGCGCCGCTCATGGCGGCGACGATGCCGTCCCGCGTCTCTGCGTCGAAGGCAAGCTCGTCGAGGAGCAGCGTGAGCTCGGCGCGCGAGAAGTCGGCGGCGGCGAGCGCGATAGCGACCACGTCGCGGCGGCCATCCCCGGGCAAGAGCGCGAGCGCGCGACGCGCCCGCTCCATATCGGCGATCCCGAACCGGGGATGGATGGCGCGACCGACCCCGAGCTCCGCGAGGGCGGCAATCCCTGCCGCCGGGTCATCCTCGCGCGCGAGCAGGCGCAGCTCCGCGCCGATCCGCGCGCCGGAGACGGTGGAGAGCGCACCACGGGCCACCGCTGCCCGGGCGAGCGCAAGCGTCCCGGACTCGACCGCGAACCCGAGCCGGCTCGCGTACCGCGCGAGCCGAATCAACCGGGTGGGATCGTCGACGAAGCTGTGGTCATGGAGGACACGCAGACGACGCGCGGAGACGTCCTCGAGCGCGCGAGGCGCCGCCGTCAGCTCGCCCGCCTGCGGGCCGCCGAGCGTGACGGCGATCGCGTTCACGGTGAAATCGCGCCGCAGCAGGTCGTCGCGCAGGGTCGCCGGCGAGACGTCGGGCAACGCACCGGGTTCCGCGTAGGCCTCGCGCCGCGCCATGGCGAAGTCGTAGCCGCGCCCGTCCAGGATCACCGACGCGGTTCCAAAGCGCTCGTGGACCCGGTGCCGACCCCCCAGTCGGGCGGCGAGAGCCGCGACGTCGCCCTCCGCCACCAGGTCGAGGTCGCCGGCCCCAAGAGGGTCGGGATCGCCGCCCTCGCTCAGCAGCAGGTCGCGGACGGCGCCGCCGACGAGATATACCCCCGGCTCGTCGCCCACGGCGGCGAGCAGCGGGGCCGCCGATGGAAGCGCCCGGATATGTCTGATGAGCTCCGGGGGAGCGGGTATCTGCATACCCGCATCTTTGCTTGCCGGCAAGACGACCGCCTCCGTCGCAACCGGCGCGTGTGCCGCTGGAATCATTAACATGGCGCGCCATGAGTCCCGGTTCGG
>JALYZL010000337.1 GCA_030948875.1 Actinomycetota bacterium | reverse complement strand
AGCGATGCTTCTCCCGCGCCTTGGGGCGGACCGACACCACGATCGTCTCCTGCTCAACCCGGACGTCCTCGACCACGGCCCGCTCGACTCCGAGCAGCAACTTCCATACGCTTCTCGCGCGCACGTCGCGACGCTCCTTTCGCAGAGTTCCCGACCCTGAACAGCCGGAACCCTAGCCTCGATCTTGCAATAGCCGGCGGTTGAGGCGGGCCGGGGAATCGCGGGAACGTCCGCCTGAGCAGGGAGGATGCGTGTTGTGGACGCGCAAAATCCCTGGCTCAGGAGGACACCTTCATGGTGAAGGCTCGGACGTCGCTTGACAAGGTAGTCGTGACGGCGGACGGTGAGGGCGTCGTCAGTCACGCTGGCAGCGCGTTGCTCGTCGGCTTGGCGGATCGTGTGGGGCTGACCAGGGCGCTGTCGGAGGCGATGGAGCCGACGCGCCAGCGCGCGAGCGCGCATGACCCCGGCGTCGTTCTGCGTGATCTTGCGGTGATGCTCGCCGACGGCGGAACGTCGTTGTCGGCGCTGGGTGTGTTGCGTGACCAGGAGGCCATGTTCGGATTGGTCGCTTCTGACTCGACGGCGTACCGCGTGATCGACAGCATCGATCAGACTGGGCTCGGGCGGTTGCGGGCGGCTGTCGCGATCGCCAGAGAGCGGGCGTGGGAGCTCGGCGCGGCACCCAAGGAGGTGGTGCTTGATTGGGACGCGACGCTGGTCACGGCGTTCTCGCACAAGCAAGGGGCGGCCGCGACGTACAAGAAGGGCTTTGGGCATCATCCGCTGCTCTGCTACCTGGACTGCTCCCGGGAGGCGCTCGCCGGGATCCTGCGTGAGGGCAACGCGGGCAGCAACACGGCCGCCGATCACATCACCGTCGGTGACCAGGCGCTCACCCAGTTGCCGGCCTGCGCGCTTGACGGGGAGATCGTCGCGCGGGTCGACGGCGCCGGCGCGACGCACGCCTTCACGCGCTGGTGCCGCGACGCCGGGATCCGCTTCAGCGTCGGTGCGAAGCTGACCGAGGACGTCCTCCAAGCGGCGCTCATGGTCGATGATCAGGCCTGGAAACAAGGGCTGCGCAAGGACGGCTCGGAAAACCCCGCCGCGTGGGTTTGCGAGCTGACCGGACAAGTCAGCATCGGCCAATGGCCCCGTGGCAGCCGCCTGATCTGCCGCGCAGTCCGCCTGGACGAGGCGATCCAGCTGACGTTCGGAGAAGACGACGGCTTTCGCTACGAAGTGTTCCTCACCGACATCCCCGGCGATATCCGCGACCGCGACCTCTTCCACCGCGGCCACGCCCGGATCGAGGACCGCGTCCGCGACGCCAAAGCCTGCGGCCTCGAGAACCTCCCGTTCCAAAGCTTCGCCAACAACCAGGTGTGGCTCCTGCTCGTCGGGCTCGCGCAAGACCTCCTCGCATGGAGCCAAGCGATCCTGCTCAGCGGCGACCTCAAACGAGCTGAGCCCCAGACGCTGCGCTACCGCCTGTGGCACACCGCCGCCCGAATCTCCCGCCACGCCCGCACGACCCGCCTGCGCCTCGACCGCCACTGGCCCTGGGCCCAACAACTCGTCGCCGCGTTCACGGTCCTCCAGGCCCTGCCACACACCTGAACCAAGGGGCCGCGACCCGGCCCGCCACCCGCGACGACAACCATCAGCACCCAGCCCCGCGTCAGCGTGCCCGCATCCGGTCCCGCGAGAACTCCCCGCGACCGCAGCCCGCCCATCGGCATGCCGCCCGGCCCTCGACCGCGCGCCCTGACACGTCCCGCCGCCCATCGAGGCCGTCCCAGCGTCCAGGCCCGGCGCTATTGCAAGCCGCCCCCACCGACGCCTACTGCACGATCGAGGTTAGCTCGGATTCCCGAACAGCGAATGGGCACCTGGTTCGCTGATCGGGCCGGCGCGGCCCGGGTTAGGCGAATTCGAAGCGTAGGCGGCGTCCGTGCCACCAGGGGATCTTGAGCTCGGGGAGGTCGGCGCTGCGC
>JALYZL010000332.1 GCA_030948875.1 Actinomycetota bacterium | reverse complement strand
CGCGGCCGTGCTCGACGTCTACTCACGCCGGATCGTGGGCTGGTCGATCGCCGATCACATCCGCTCGGAACTGGTCGTCGACGCCTTGCAGATGGCCCGCTGGAACCGTCAACCGCAACCCGGAACGATCCTGCATTCCGACCGTGGCAGCGTCTACACAAGTTGGATCTTCGGTCATCGGTTGCGTGAGGCCGGGCTGCTCGGCTCGATGGGCCGGGTCGCGTCCAGCGTCGACAACACGATGATGGAGTCGTTTTGGTCCACGATGCAGCGCGAGCTGCTCGACCGGCAGCAGTGGGCCACACGGGCTGACCTCGCGTCGGCGATCTTCGAGTGGATCGAGGGCTTCTACAACCCCGTCCGACGCCACACCAGCATCGACGGACGATCACCTGTCGAGTTCGAAACGCTTCACAACCACGCCGCTACCGCGGCATGATCACCAAACCGATCGTGTCCGGAGAACCGGGTCAGGCTCCCAACCAGCGTCAGCGGCCACTCCGTCCGGCGCGCCCAGGTCCGTTCGTCCATCCGTGCAGTCTCTACGGACGAAGGCGCGGGCGCCAAGATCGTCCGTAGCGGACTCCACCCCGAACGGCGCCTCTCTGTCAAGAGTGAGCCCTTGATCTAGTCGTTCGTGGTCTCCTCGGCTTGCTCGAGGAGTTCGGGGCAGAGGCGGGTGTCGGCATCGAGGACTTCGATGCCGACGAGGCGGTCGTCTTTCCAGTCGAGCGCGACGAAGCCGGCGAGGCCGGGCGGGAGCGAGGCCGGGATCGTTGTGCGTCCAGCCTCGAGCTCGACGTCGGTGAGGTAGATGTAGGCCGCGTTGGCGTCGCGGTCGTAGGTGATCCGCACGCATTGATTGTGCTCGCCCGATCGGCGAGGAGCTGGCAGTAGACAACGTCGCAGAGCCGACGCTTGAGACAGCGCAGCGCTTCCGTCGGGGTCTTGCCCTCGAGGCGCTTGCGCTCGTAATAGCCGCGACCCTCGCTGCCGGGATAACGGATCTGGGTCACTGCCATCATGTGCAGCGCGTGGTTGAGGCGGCGGTTCCCGGCGCGTGAGAGGCGGTGCCTGACCTGCTCGCCGGACGACGCGTCGATGGGGGCCGTGCCGTTGTGGGACGCGAAATGGTGCCGGCGGGGGAAGCGGTTGATGTTCTCGACCTCGGCCACGATCCGGCCGGCGATGACCGGGCCGATGCCGTAGAGATCGGTCAGGTGCGTTCCGTTGGCCGTGACGAGCTCACCGATCTGACGGCTCACCGTCTTGATCTTCGCGTCGAGGGCCTGAATGTCCGCGACGTGCTCGTGCGCGAGCTGAACCCGCACCAGGTCGACTGGGGTGTCCGGACGCAGCAAACCCAGTGCGTGCACGGCTTTGCCGGCGGCGAGCTTGCCGGCCATGCCGCCAGGAGTGAGCTCGACGAGCAGTCGGTGCAGGCGACAGACCGCCTGCGTGCGAAGCGCGACCAGCTCGGCTCGGCGGTCGGACAGCAGTCGCAGGCTCACCAGGTCGTCGTCGCAGCGCACCGCGGTAACGCCGGCGCCGAACAGTGCCGCGGTGCCGATCGAGACGGCGTCGTCAAGATCGGTCTTGCGGCCATGTCCCTGGGAGTAGACGCGAACTCGTGCCGCGAGTTTGGCCGGCACGTCAAGCACGGTCTCGCCGCCGGCAACAAGTCGCTGAGCCAACGAACGGCCGGCGCCATGACAGCCCTCGACGGCCCAACGTCGATTGGGCCACTGGCCAGCGAACGAGCGGAGCTCCTCGTATCCGCTGGACGTGTTTGAGAATCGTTTGCTCGCGACGACAACCCGACTCTGCGGGTCCATCACCGCCAACGTGTAGCTTGCCTTGTGCGGATCGACGCCGATCAGCACCGTCCCACCATCCATGTCATCTCCTCGCTCGTGACCGAACAACGGCAGGCGAGGAGGGCAATGCAACTACCGGCAGCGCAAACCTCTCGTGAGCCACAACCTCGCCGGGTGGACCAGCAAGGCCGCAAGCCGTTCGTGAGCCAGAACGCCCCGCAAGACGACGGCAGCCGATTAACGAACGAGCCCTACCGGTCCAACGCCCGAGCATCGCAGTACCCGGACTCCCGACC
>JALYZL010000329.1 GCA_030948875.1 Actinomycetota bacterium | reverse complement strand
AGACGCTCAGCCGCCGTAGGGGCCACAAGCGCATCGCTTCCGCTTCGGCAGCCGGCGGGATCGAAGCCGCAGCGCGGACGGCCGGATGACAGACGATCTGTGACTGCTGCTTCCTGGATGCGGCATTGACAATATTTGTCACGCCGGCATGAGCATGGACGGTCGGCGACGATGCGTCGCTGCAGATGAGCACCGGCGGCCATCGGCAAGCGCGCAAACCTAGACCCCGGTGTAACCGCCGGCGCGACCGGGCGTCACGCGCTGCTGGACTGCGCCGAGCGGCTCAGCCGAGGGTGAACGGGTCGCGTGTGCCGCCTGAGAGCTCGACCCACACCGACTTGTTCTCAAGGTACTCGTTCACCCCCTCGATGCCGTTCTCGCGCCCGAGCCCCGACCAGCCGAAGCCGCCGAAGGGGACGTTCGGGGCGACGACTCGGTAGGCATTGATCCAAATCGTGCCGGACCGGATCTGCGCCGCGACACGATGCGCGCGGTGCACGTCCTTGGTCCACACCGCGCCGGCGAGGCCGTAGTGGGTGTCGTTGGCCAGCGCGATCGCCTCGGCCTCGTCGGCGAAGGTGAGCGCGGCGAGTACCGGACCGAACACCTCCTCCTTGATGACGGTCGACTCCGAGGTGACACCCGTGAGCACCGTGGGTTGCACGAACAAGCCACCAAGCTCGGCGTGCGCCTCGCCGCCGGCGACCGCGGTCGCGCCCTCCGCGCGCGCGCCCTTGAGGTAGCCGAGCACCTTCTCGTACTGGGGGCGGTTGGCGACCGGCCCCATCTCAGTGGCGGGATCGTTGGGGTCCCCGAGCCGAATCGTCCGGGCGCGCTCGGCGATCAGAACGACGAGCTCGTCGTGGACGTCCTCATGGACGATCAATCGCGAGCCGGCCATACACGTCTGGCCGGTGGCGGCGAACACGCCGGCGATGACGCCATTGGCTGCCGCCTCGAGGTCGGCGTCGGCAAAGACGACCTGGGGCGACTTGCCACCGAGCTCGAGCGTCACCTTGCTCACGTTGTCGGCGGCGGCGTGGGCGACTGCCTTGCCGGTTGCCGTCGAGCCGGTGAAGGCAACCTTGTCGACGCCCGGGTGACCGGCCAACGCGGCGCCGACCTCGCGCTTGAGCGAGGTGACGACGTTCACGACGCCCGCCGGGAAGCCCGCTTCGTGGGCGAGGCGCCCGAGTTCGAGCGTCGCGGCCGGCGAGTGCTCGGAGGGCTTGATCACGATCGTGCAGCCTGCTGCGAGCGCCGGTGCGAGCTTCCAGGTGCAGAGCAGCAGCGGCGAGTTCCACGGCGTGATCGCGGCGACCACGCCGACCGGCTCACGCCGGGTGTAGACGAGGTAGTTGGGATTCGGCGCGGGAATCTGGCGGCCCTCGAGCTTGTCGGCGAGCCCCGCGTAGTACAGGTACCAACCGCCCAGACCGCGGGTCTGGCCGACCATCTCGCGAAACAACTTGCCCGAGTCGTTGACCTCAAGCTGGGCGAGGCGCTCGGCGTGCTCTGATATCAGATCGGCGAACCTGCGCAGCAGTGCCCCGCGGGCGAAGCCGGTCATCGACCCCCACTCGCCGCTCAGCGCGGCGCGGGCCGCGTCGACCGCGCGGTCCACGTCCTCGGGAGCGGCGTCGGGGACGCTCGCCCACGGCGCCTCGAGGTAGGGGTTCTCAGTCTCGTAGCGCACGCCGGAGCCGGCCTCGACGGCTTCGCCCCCGATCATCATGGAGAAATGCTCGAGCTGCTGCGGGGGGGTGGCGGTCGCGGTCATGGCGACGGGCTCCTCTCGGTGATCAGCACACGGACTTTGGCGCACGGCGGGCTGTCGGCTTGGGGCGCGACGCCGAGGATCACGCTCACGTCCTGCCCGGCGGCGCGGATGCGCCCACGATCAAGGCCGGTGTCCAGACCAAGCTGGCGGAACGTGGCCGCGACGGCCTCGGTGGCGAGACTGCCGACCGGGGTTCTACGTCCGCCGCGAAGTGCCGCACGTCGAACCGAAACTCGCGGCCTACAACTAGAGGAGACTGCCGTTGCGCTCCTCGCCCAGCTCAGCGAACGTGCGCGCCGTGCTGACCCCGGGATCCGATCGGAAGCTGAATCCAAACTCAGAGCCAGTGATCGTAGCGGTCGATTTGGCGACAGCGAACCGTCCGCGGAACGCCGCGGATCGGTGGGCGGTACGGCGCGACCCCTGCCGCGCTCGACCAGCGGACCGGTCGCGCTCCACTCGACGTGGAAGCTCACCGTGCCTGGCGTGCCGAGCCCACTCAGGATCTGGAAGCTGTCGATGACAGGGAGGTTCTTGACGTCGAAGACCGCCTCGCGGCCGTTCCGGCTGATGCGCAAGGCGTCGACCGGCTGCGTCCAGAACAGGCCCGACACAAGGATCCCGCCGTTGAAATCGTGAACCTGCAAGCCCGAACCGG
>JALYZL010000293.1 GCA_030948875.1 Actinomycetota bacterium | reverse complement strand
GTGCGGAGCGTCGCGCGATGGTGGTGCTGGATCTACGCAAGCTTACGTTCATGGACTCGGCCGGTGTTCATGTGATCGTCAACGCCAGCGTTCGCGCCAGGCAGGCCGGATGTCGGCTGGTTCTTGTGCGCGGTCCTGCGCAGGTCGATCGCATCTTTACGTTGACCGGAGCGGCGGATGTGCTGGAGATCGGCGATCTGGACTCGGTCGAGGCACCCTTGCAGGTTCTTGCACGGCTCTCGCGAGAAGATTACGCCGGGTGAACGCCTTGAGCTTGCCGGCCGAGGCGTCAGAGCTCACGGCGGCGATCTCCGCCGCGATGGTTGAGCTTTACGCGGCGTTCTACGAGCACGATCGAACGACCGCGAGCACGTATATCAACGACAACATTGTTTTCTGGGTTCTTGAGAATGGCCTTACTGAGCGCGAGGATGTTCTCGTCGTCCACGGCGCGCGCGGCGCGGTTATCGATGGTCGTGTCGCGTTCCAGACCGAGACCGAGGATGAGTTCACGGCCGCGATCGAGCGTTTGACTCATCGTCGCGTGGTCGCGTTCATGAGCGCGAACCAGACCACCCCCGGCGTCGCGGGCGAGCTGTTCTTCCTCGACGCCGCCCCCCTAACGGCCTACATCGGAACGGGCGGGTGATGACTCCAGAGTCGATGGCCCCCGGCGACCGTAAGCTGATGGCCGAGGCGAGCACCGGGAGCGTCGACGCGTTCGGGGAGCTCTACGATCGCTACAGCGCTCGCGCTTATCGCCTCGCATTGTCAGTCTGTCACGATCACGGCCGCGCCCAGGACGCCGTCCACGACGCGTTCCTCTCGATCTGGAAGAACCGAGCGAGCTACAGCGCGCAACGAGGCACGGTCGCGACGTGGCTGCTGACGACGGTGCGCTACCGCGCGATCGACATCACCCGCCGCAGCGGGAACCGCCCTACCCCGCGGGTGAGTGACGAGGTTCTCGAGAATCGGCCGGCGCCTGATGACGTCTACGAGCAGGCGTTGAGAAGTGACGAGACGCAGCGACTGCAGGCCTCCCTAGCCCTGCTTCCCGACACTCAGCAAGAGGTGATCATCCTCGCCTACTACGGCCAGCTGAGTCACACCGAGATCGCTACGCGCCTACGCCTACCCGTAGGGACCGTCAAAGGACGGATGCGACTCGGGATGGACAAACTCCGGGTGAACATCGCCCGGGACGCCGCGTGATGCTGTCGCTGGCGTGGAACGTCCGTACGTGGCGCCGCCGGTTGGTCGTTCGTCGGGATGCCAAGAACCGGATCGCAGAACAAGCTGAAGGGGATTCTCTATGAAGGGACTGATACCGGTTGCGGCTGTCGGGCGTGGGGTGGCGGCGGGCGTCCTCGGCACCGGGCTCATGACAGCCTGGCAAGAGCTGGCGGCCAAGATCAGGTCCGCTTCGACGATGATGACCCGGCGCTGCCCGATTCGTCTGAGCTGAGGATCCGTGGGAAGACGCTTCTGCCCCGGCCATGGTAGCCAAGAGGATCAGCGAGGGCGCGTTCGACAAGCACCCCTCGCCAGAGCTGATACCGCTGCTGACCAACGCCATGCACTGGAGCTATGGCACCGGGTGCTGGCAGGTCCCCGCCTGGAGATCGTCGGCCTTGATGGCCGTTACGGGGCGCGCGACGGCGGAGTGATACGCATCCGCGGCCCGCTCGGGCTGCGGCGCACCGCGACAACGCGCTTGCTCGCCACCACGCCGCCGCGGGAGATCGTCGGCCGGGCACAGATCGGACCTCGCACCACAGCCCACGTGCGCTGGGTGCTCGAGCGCCGCGAGGGTGCGACCGCCGTGCGCCTCTCGGCCACCGTTGAGCGCGCCGGCATCTTCGACTGACTGCTTCTCGCGCTCGGAGCCCGACGCTGGCTTCGCAGAGCATTCAACAGTGCGGTTGGACGGCTCAGCGACCACTTCGCGACTCACCTATAGCAAGGATTGCAAGCAGCGGGCGGGGACCACCGGCAGTCCACCGCGGCAGTCAAACACCCCTCGGGAGAGTGAACGCCGTGTTACGAGAAATCAGCGAAAGACGCATCGCCGCGATCGCCGAACCATCGACCAGGGCGACCCGCCCGCGAGGTCGAAATCACCGCCAACGTGCACCCACACCGAGTCGGGACTCCGTTCCTTGCAGATGCACTCCAACGTGCCCAGCACCACATCCGGGCGGGGCCCGGTCGCATGGCGATGTGCGGCGTGATTTCGGCCACGCGTGACATCCAACGGGTCTCGCTAGCGTTACATGTTGAGGATGTTCACGGCGCGGGCCGCGACCACCCCAACGGTTAGGAATGACGCGATCGCCTGGATCAGCATCAGGGTCTCGACGCGAACGCTTAGCGGCATCGCGTCGGTGGGACTGAATGCGCTCGCGTTCGTGAACGCGACGTAGAGATAGTCCAAGAACGCCGGACGCCAGCCCTTCAGGGACGGGTCCGGGGCGCCCATCTGGGGAAACAGGAAGTCCGGCGCGCGGGGCTCGGACGCGGTGCGCATGTGAGGACCGCCGCGATCGACCTCCCAGAACCACAAGCCGAACGCGGCTACGTTCGTGAACCAGATCTGCGCGGCAGAAGACCAGTGATCGTCCGCCGCTCTTCAGCAGATAGTGGACGAGAAGTCCCTCCGCGGCGAAGTTCGCTGCGGTGACGATCGCGATCAGAGCGATCGACATTCGTCGACGAACCGGCGACTGGGTGTGATGCAGCTACGGCGTCGAGATCGCAGCCCGAACAGCAGCACCCCCTCCAGACTGGGGACAAGCCAGCGAGGACCAACCGTCAGTCGCGCCGGCAACACCACGTAGAGCACAATCGATACCAACACCGCGAGCTGAGCCTCCCAGAAAGGCTCCACAACGCCCAGTTCTTGGTGATGCCCGCGCAAGATGCCGAACCAGTTCGATAACATCGTTCCCCACGTATTCGCCGCTCAGCCGTCGGCGCCTCTCAAACCGACAGAACGACGACCCGGACACGGGCGGGTCGGGAGCTCCGCCGACGCGCCGCTGCGTGCGGCACGTTCGTGCAGGTCAGCCTGAGTCGAGGCTTGGGAGCTGCCGACGGGGTCCGGCACCGGCGTTGGATGCCCGGGCTTGGCTTGCTCGGGTGTGCTCAAGTCTGGTGCGGCGCGAGGCCGCTTCGGCGAGATCCCCGCGAACGCACCCTCGCGCCGCGGGGCGAGCGACGATCCGCGGGGCGCGCGCTAGCGCATTCCCTACCGTTGCCGTCTCGAGCGCGACAGCACTGCTGGCGTCGCCTCTGGAGGTTTCACGCCATTCATGAAACTCCGACTCAGAAATATGGTGGCGCTCGCAGAGCGCTGTGATCAGGCGCTCGTCGCTGACGCCGTCAAGGACGACAGGCAGCTCCTTCGGCTCGGGATCGGGCTCGGTTTCGTCTTGGGAGCGGTCGCCGGGCGCGGGGTCGCTGCGGACGAGGCGCCCGCCGCGGAACGTTGCGGCGACGATCACCAAAGCGGCGGTGACGAGGATGATGTCCTTGAGCACGTACTGACCCAGTAGGTTCGGCGCGTGGTCCGGACCGGCGAACAGACGCCCGGGCAGCAGGAATAGCGGCGAGAGGATCCCGACGAACTCGATCGCCAACATCCAGACCGCGAGACGCATCCAACGGTTCGCGAGCAGGCAGATCCCGATGAAGCACTCAAGCGTTGCGATCATCCTGATCGCCACGTCGCCTGGGATCAGTCCGAGAAACAGGATGTGCGTACTGGCTTCGGTGATGTTCTGAGCCGGACTGACACCCGGAAAGTACTTCAGGACGCCGAAGCCGAGGAAGATCGCGCCGACCGCGATCCGCAGCGCGGTGATGCTGTGCAGCACGAGCTGGTGGTGGATGCGGTTCTCGAGCTGCAAGAACCGCTGATGGACAGATCGCATCACCAAGAGATACGGCACCCGCCATCCCGCCGATCACACGCCCGGCAACGCGCGACGCGCTTGATCGCTGGAGGTGGACCGCGTGTAGGTGGCTCCGCTGAGAGCGGATCGCCATACGGGCGCTCAGGCGGCGAGACGGTCGAGTTCGACGACGACACGATGAACCAGCGGTGCCACCTTGTCTTCGCCTCGATGGATCGCCACGGCGATCGCCAGTCCGACGAGCGCGTCGATGAGGTAGTGCTCGCCGAGATACACCACAGAGAAACTGGCCAGCGCGACGTAGGTCCAGCCTAGCGCGCCGTAGACCGGGCCGATCTCAGCGAGGCCCATGGCGGTGATCGCCGCCGAAGCGACGTGGTCAGATGGCATCGACGCCCACGGGTTCCCGACCGGCAGGACCTCGGTCCCCCGAGGCTTGCCGGCAAGCTCGCCCAGTACAAGCCGCCGGAGGCGCTCGACCTCGCCACCCATCAGTCCGGCCTCCTCAGACGCCCACCACGGCGGCGCGGTCGGGACAAGGTAGTAGAACGGGGTCGTCAGGTGTACGCCGCGGCGAGCCGCCCGGCGGCCCTCGGCACATACTGCTTGTGTCGAAACATAAGCCAGGCGAGCACGACGTGCGGGACGAGCCACGATCCGCACATCAAAATCACCACCCGGTCAAGGACCGTCACTCCCGGCGGGTCGCGCAGCAGCAGCTGCAGATGCTGCGTTCGGCGGTACACCGAACCCGATCAGACTGTCGATGCGAACCGGATACTGAATCCGCAGGCGCCTGCGAAGCTTCTCGGGCTGCTCGTACGGGAGGGTCCACGTGACGGTAAACGTCCACATGTACGCGGCTCCGACCGCCGCATAGCGCCATCCGCTACGTTGCGGTGTGGCGGCCGCGACCGCCAACGGCACAACCGACACCAGAGTGAGCGTCACCGCCCGCGGGACATGCAGTCTTCGACGTGCCGCCACCAACCCCACCACCGGAGCCAGAACACCAATCAGCATCCACTGCGCGCCGCTGCGCCGCCGCAAGCGGCTGCCGCGAGCGTCCGACAAAACCCGCGCCAGCGGGTGCCGGCGCCCAGGCCCGGCCCTTCGATACTCGGATGATCGCCGCGACGAGCCCTTCCCCGACCTTCCGAACAACGCCACGCTCTCTCGCTCAGCTCGAGGTGAGCGTGTCTTTTAGCCGGGTGAGCGGATGACCGTCACTGGGGCTCGGCAGCAATTCCACCACGCTGGCGAGGTCCCGCGACATCTTCTCAATCGGCGCTCGCATCCCACGAATCTCCTCCTCGACGGCCAGCATGCGCGCGTTGAACTCGTCGCGGATCGCGTCCGTCTGCTCCGTCATGGCCCGCTCGAGCTTCTGCAGCTCGGCGACCCTTCGATCGAGCCGTTTAATCCGCCCCAGCAGAGCGCCGACGCGCTCATCGACCGACGCCAGGCGCTCCTGCACGTCGCGCTGGAGCCCCAGCAGCGCGGACGCGATCGTCTCAATGTTGCCAACGACGCGCTGCGGTGCACTCAACGGCGCCAGCAGCGCTCGCATGAGACCTCGCGACTCGATGTTTCACTGGGGCCATCCGACATGCCAGCACTCCTGCGGCTCGGAGAGGCTGACCGTACCAGGGCCACGAATAGCAGCCGTTGGCTCGGCTCACGAGCGAACGCACCCTACCTCAGATAGAGGCATCCCTACTCCGAGCGGCGACTCGCTGGGGTGATCCCTGGCGGCGAACATCAGCTGCTGCGGCTACTCGATGCAGTTTGTGGGCGCGCCGTCGGAGCTCGCACCACACGCGGGTCTTTCCCTCGTAGACGCCCCATCGGTTCGCTTCAGTGTTCACGATCGTAAGGCCCCATCCCCCGATCGTCCCAAAGTCGCGGGCACGCGCCGTCGCGTCGAAACCGTGGCCGTCATCGATGACCTGGATCAGCAGCCGCTGTTCGTCGAGCTCGCATCGTGATCGTTCCAAGACCGCGCAGCACGGCATTGCTGACGAGCTCGGTGACGAAGCAGCGAGGCGCTTGTGAGCTCACCCGCTCCAAGCGAGGGGAACGTTTGGCCGATCGCTTCTCTCGCGAGGCGCGGGGCGATGACGTCCCGCGGGAGTTCGACTTCGAATGATGCGGGCCTACTGACTGAGGTTGGTCGTCGCCCAGTCGCGCTTCAAGTCAAGCGCGCCGCGTCCAACACTTCCGCTCCGACAAGGCCAAAGCAGGAGCCGAGCACGCCGCGTGGACCACTTCTGCCGGCGTTCCAGGGCGACAGTGTGACCCGTCCGGGTGAGCACGCCCGCTACGTCGGACACAAGCAGAAGCCCGGAGGCGCTCGGTCGACCCGAGGCAGACTCCGCAATCCGCGCTGAAGCAGAGACGACTGCGTGGAGTTCGCTCGTCGCAAGGCGCGAGCGGTCGCCCGGCTGGGCGAGATCATCGCGAGCGATCTCAGCTTCCTATGACGTACAATGTGCGTCGATGAGGACCGCGCGCATGAACCTGAGGCTCGCCGAGGAAGCGGACGAGAGAATCCGTCGTGCGGCTGCGGTGTCCGGTGTGAGCACGAGCGCGTTCGTTGAACGTGCGGCGTCCGATGCCGCCGACGCGGTGCTGGCTGACCGCCGGGAGTTCGCTCTAGGTCCCGCGGACTGGGATCGGTTCGTCGCAGAGCTGGATCGCCCGGCGCGGGACTTGCCCGAGCTGCGAGGCGGCAGGGAGCTTCGCGATCGTCTGACCGGGACTTGAGCAACCTTCGGCTCGGACCACTCGAGCGCAATCACCAACTCGACGGGTTCGACAGCGGCGCCGGCGAGCTCGACGGATGGCTGCGCCGGTACGCCCGGATGGCTGACGCCGCCGGCACCGCCCGCACCTACGTGCTGGCCGACGACAATCGAGTAGTCGGCTACTACGCGCTGACGCCCGCCGCGGTCGACCGACGCGAACTTTCCGAACGGCATGCCAAGGGCATGCCTGCCCATCCCATCGGCGTCATCCTGCTCGCACGCCTTGCTGTCGATCGCTCCCTCCAAGGCCAGGGATACGGACGCGCGCTGATGGCCGATGCCGCCATCCGGACCCTTCAGGCCGCCGATCTCGTCGGCGCCCGCGCGATGCTCGTCCACGCACGAGATGAGCGCGCCGCGGCCTTCTACGAGCGGCTCGGCTTCACCCGGTCACCGACCGACGCACGGCACCTCATGGTCCTGATCAAGGATCTCCGGCGCACATTCGGCTGATCCGCACCTGCTTTCCAGCAGTGGGTTATCCATTTCAGTCAGGTTTACGCCCACGCGGTCGGCCGACCCGAGGGCCGGAGCGAAATCGACCACGAGCTGCCCGTGGCGCGCGCGAGATGGCGCGAGGCGAGCCCTGAGGCACACGCGCGAATCGGCCCGGGTAGTCGTCGTCACCCTGAGTTAGATGGAGAACCGGGTTCCGCGCGAAGCAGGTGCTCTCGGGGTTGGACGCGCTAGACGGCGACTCAGACGCAGGCTCGAGAACCACCGATCATCGAGACGGTCCCAGGGATCGGGTACCGAATCGCCGATAGACCTAGACCTCGGTTTAGTCGACGCCGCTCCGCCGAAGCCCCAGATACTGCCCGAGCACCACGAATCCGACGAGGCATGCCGCCCCGTCGAACAGGCCACGGAGGATCCCGTCGTACAGGTCGTCGCTGCGGACGCCGATCGCGACCATCACCAGCACGATCACGACGCTCAGCACCACCACGATCCGCCGTTGCGTGGCGCGCGGGTGGTCGTCGCCGAGGTCAGCCGTTAGGTCGCCGGCCGTGCCCTCGCGCGTCGGGCGCAGGCGCGCCGCCCTGAGCACGTCGGGGAGCATCGCCAGCAACAGGACGATCAACGCGGGTCCAACTGTGACGGCCACGGTGTTCCAACGGGTGCTGAAGTCGACCACGAAGTGGGTGAGCGGCAGCACAGTCATCGCGAGCGCACCGCACACCAGGCCTACGGCGGTCCGGCGGTTGAGGATCGCCGCGTCCGCGGCCGTCATCACAGGCACGCGCCGCAGCCTCCAGGCACGCAGTAACGCGAGTCCACCTGACGCGAGCGCAACCTGTGCGGAGATGAAGCACACAAGCATCATGGGCACCCACCACCAGGGGAAGTAGCCGGAGACCGGGTAATGCCCGTAACGGACCCAACCGCCCCAGGTCCTGCCGCCGTTGAAGAACATGACGACAAGGACGATTGCGGCAACTGCCAACGCCGCGAACGCCCGGTACGCGGTACCCCGCGCGAGCCTGGTCCCGAGCTCATCGGCGAACTGGCGTGCCAGATCGCGCCGCGCGCCTAGCTCCGCCTCCGGGTTCTCATGCAGGTGATCACTGAACTCGGCCACGATCCGGGCGCGGCGACGCGCCGGGAGGCCTGCAGCCGCGAGCTCGACCTCAAGCGAATCCACGTAGCTATGCGAGTACCGCCTCGATCGTGGTTGCAAACACCCGCCACCGCTCGCGACTGACACCAAGTTCCTTCGTGCCACGCTTGGTGATGCTGTAGACGCGACGGCGCCGACCGCCGACGACAGACCACTCGCTGGACAGCAGGCCGTCAGCCTCCAAGCGATGCAATGCCGGATAGACCGTCCCCTCCGGTAGTGCTAGCTCACCGCCGCTGCGTGCCTTGAGCGACTCAATCACGGCGTAGCCGTGCAGTGGCTCGCGCGAGACGACCGCGAGGATCAGTCCATCGAGGTGGCCTTTCAGCTCTTCGCACCTGGAACCGGCATGTCGCGACGTTGCGCTCGTTCACCGCGTTCGCACGACGCCGAAGCTGGCTGACCGCCGATCCCGCGAGCGTCCTGGAACGCCGAAGCGAACCGGCCGATCGCACCAGGGCGATCGACGCGGCCTCGCTGGAACGGCTGTTTCGCCGCGAGGACGTCCAGGTCCGCGAGAAGTGCCTCTGGCGCCTGCTCTACGAGACCGCCGCCCGCGCCCCAAGAAGTCCTCAGCGCCGACGTGACGGACCTCGACCTGGAGAACAAGCGCCGGGCCGGAGCGCACTGCCCCCAAGCCGCGGCGGTGAACGCGTCGAGGGTCGCGCCATCGAGCGTCGCGACCGGCACGGTGCCGTGCTCGGCAGTGAGCCGGTTGATCGTCTGCGTGTAGGAACGCTCACGCTCGTCCGCTGCGGCGCGGTGACGCACAACTTTCACATGGACCAGCGCTCTATGTCGGGCTCCACATTCACAGCGGGACTGCCAACGCGTTGACGGTCAAGCTCCCGCCGAGTGGCCCACGTCGCACCGCCCGGGCAGCTACATGCTGTTCCTCGTGAACGGTGCCGGCGTGCCGTCCGTGGCGCTCGTCAAAATGAGTTAGCGCTAACTAATCGTCCTGAGTCTCGGGAATGCTCGGCATGCGCGGGACATCCGTCGCCGGGTCGCGGCCCTCGTAGCCGCCAACGCCGGGTTGGATCGCCGGCCCGCTGTCGGGATTGCTGGCGGGATACATGCTGTCCTTCTTCGACTTCCCGCCATCCCGCGGGTCCTGACTCTCCGTGTCCTCTTGCGGGTCCTGAAGGTCGTCCTCGCTGTCCTGCGGGTCCGTCGGGGTTTCTTCGCGAGACTCGGTCATCTGTCGGCTCCTTAGGTTCGACGCGCCGCGACTCGACGCCCGGACATCTTCTTCCCGGATCGCCGCGTTCGCAACCACAGGTTCACGTCAGCGGCGCTTCTGGATCCTGCGCTTCTCTTTGAGGTAGCTCTCCTCGCTGATGGTGCCGACGCTACGCATCTCGTTCAGGCGCTCGATCGCCGCAATGGCGGCGTAGCCCGGCTCGGGGCCTCCGAGCACGCGAGCGGTCGCGATGGCGGCCGCCGCTCTCTCTCCCCGGCTCAGCTTCCCGAGCTCCTCCGGGACGCGCCGCTGAACGCCGTTCTCATCTGTGTAGATGCCAGCCCCCGACCGACCGACCCGCTCTCTCGGCGACGGGATCGTAGCTGCGCAGACGCTCGCGTGACGCGCCCTCGTCCACCTGCCACTCGGGTTCGCGTTCGGGTTCCTCTTGTCCCCTCGTCAGGGTTGAGCTGTCCTCGTTCACGGCGCCTCGAGCGTAGTGCCCAAGCGGCGATACGCATCAGCTTCCATCAGGAAACCCCAGCGCCATCCGTCGGGATAAGGATCCAAGCCGCGGAACAACGGCGAGTCCCCCGCGGGGCCGGCACCGGTCAAGGCTTCGAGTGACTCGCGTAGAGCCGCGACGGTCCGTTCGCCGAACCGGGTCTGCCAGTCGCGCTCGACCTCGGCAAGCCGTTGGCGCGGGCGCTGTCGCCCCGTACTTTGGGCTCTCCCGAGCACTGGGGGACGCGGCCACCTGCACCGTCGTCACGGGCTACGGGATGACTAACACGGACTTCGCCGTCGCTGCAGGAGCGACGACGATCTCCGGTGTTGCCGCGAACGCGATCGACGAGGTATTCACCGCCGTTCCCCGCACGCAGGTTCTCACGCGCGGTACGCTCACGCGCACCAGCCATACGGGCGTGAACCATGTCGCGTTCTCGGGTCGGATCGGCTCCAAGGCGCTGAAGCCGGGTGGCTATCGGGCGACGCTGACCGCGACGGCTGCGAGCCACAGCTCGAAGCCTCAGAGTCTTCGTTCAAGATCGTCAAGGGTTAGACTGAATGCTGATGAACGAGCTTGAGGTTCTACGCATCCGCGACGAGGTGCTCCAAGTGATGTACTGGATGCGCTCGGAGGGGATCGCCGACGCTCCGTCCGCGCAGGAGCTTGCGCGGTTCCTGGCGGTTCCCCAAGAGATACTCAGCACCTATCTCGGGCGCTTCGTCGAGGACGGCTATCTACAGCTCGCGGGGGAGGCGTATCGCCTCAGTCCGCAGGGCGAAGAGACCGGCAAGCGGACCTTCGCCGAAGAATTCGCTGATCTCACCAGGCCTACGCACGGTGAATGTGATGCAGATTGCTGGTGTCACGAATCGGCTGAGGACGCCGCCCGCTGCCACGAGGAACGGACCGGGCATGTCGTCCATTAGACCAGCTCTTCCGCGCTAAGCGGGCGGCAGCACTTCCTCGCAGCAGCGGACGAGGAAGCCGTACATCCACGAGCGCTTGAGCTCGCCGGCGTCGTAGATGCCCTCCGCGAGCCTGTCCTGGCCGTCCATGTCGCCGCTCATGGCATCGGCGATGGCCGCGGCGACGACGTAATGGCGCACGTGGCCACCGGGTCCGGGCACCTTCCAGCTCGTCGCTTTCTCCTCGGTGGGCTGCGGCTTGGGCAGCGGCTCCTCGCGCGCCAGTTCGAGGCTTACAGACGAGGCGGCGGCCGCCCAGTCCTCGGTCTCGGTCAGCCGTTCGGTCATAATCTCGGCGAGGCCCTCCATCGGATTGCGCGCGGGCTCAAAGAGCTCGGCCTCGACGATGCGGGTCAGATAGCCGATGCGCCTCATCCGCAGGTCGAGCGCGCCGCCGTCGCAAATCGGCAGATCAAGGTCGGCCTCGAGCGCCTCCTTGACGGCGGCCGAGGGTTCGCCCGGATAGAGCTCGAGCGCGTCTCCGAGGATCCGGTCGACGAGAATCTCTTTGATGACCTCGACCTGAACCGGCATGAGCTGTCGATCGCTCATGATCGCCGCGAGCCGCCCGTCCTCACTCGACGGCGCTCGCTCTCATCTCGGCGAGCTCCTCCTCGTAGGGCGCCCCGAGCTCGAGGAGGAACTCGCGCGTGGCGCGCGCCTCGTCTTCGTCGATCTTCGACATCGCGAAACCCACGTGGATGAGCACCCAGTCGCCGATACCGACGGCGTCTGGGCCCTCGGCCAGGAGCGCCACGTTGACGTTCCTCCTCACGCCGGAAACCTCCGCCTTGGCGATGTGGTGGGGCTCGTCGACGAATTCGACGATCTGACCTGGTATTGCTAAGCACATATCTGGACCCTTCTCGTTACCCCGCATTGCACGGCCGCTGAGCTATGTGTATCGTACACACAGCAACGAGTCTTAAGTCGAGAGGAGGTGTTCGCGGATGTCGTACAGCCAGTCATTTGACTATCGCGGTGGACAGGGCGAAGGGCTTCCTGAAGTCCCACACGCCGGTGCCGTGTTCGGTGCCGATTACGGGCCAGGGATCGGTGGCCTCGGAGGCAGCCCGGTCGGGCCGCTGAACGTCGTTCACGTCTTCTGGATCGCCGGAATGAGCTGCGACGGCTGCTCGATCGCCGCCACCGGCGCGACGAACCCTTCGGTCGAGGATCTCCTTCTCGGGAACATCCCGAATATGCCCAAGGTCGTGCTGCACCATCCGGTGCTCAACGTCTCGGCGGGCGCCGAGTTCATCCGCGCCTTTCATTCGGCGGCCAACGGCACCCTGGGCGCGCCGTACGTGGTCGTGCTCGAGGGGTCGGTACCCGACGACCAGAAGTTCCCCGCGAATCAGGGCTACTTCTCGGCGATGGGAGCCGGCGGCTTCGATCCCCTGTCGGACACCGAGCAGCCCAACCGCGTCACCGACTGGCTGAAGAAGCTCGCCCCCGGGGCCGCGGCATACGTGGCCATCGGAACGTGCGCTACGTGGGGCGGGATTCCCGCCGCGGCCGGCAACATCACCGGCTCGATGGGCCTGATGGACTACCTCGGCAAGGACTATCGCTCCGCGCTGGGCGTGCCCGTGGTCAATATCCCCGGTTGCTCGCCCGTGGGCGACAACTTCACCGAGACCGTCGTCGCGGTGCTGCTCTTCCTCCAGAACCTCGGACCGCTACCGCAGTTCGACGAGCTGGGACGGCCGGCCTGGCTGTTCAAGGAGACGGTCCACCGCCATTGCCCGAAGGCCGGGTACTACGAGGAAGGGGTGTTCGCCGAGGAATACGGCGACAACCAATGCCTCGTCGAGCTCGGCTGCTGGGGACCGGTCGTGCAGTGCAACATCGTCGAGCGCGGTGCCATCAGCGGCATGGGCGGCTGCATGGTCGCCGGCGGGCCCTGTATCGGCTGCACGATGCCCGGCTTCCCCGACAAGTACTCGCCGTTCTACAAGTCGCCTCCGGGCTCCGCGCTCTCAGGCGGCATCTCGAAGATGAACGGCGCCAGCATCCGGCGGCTGCGACGGATGTCGATGCGGACTGGTAACACCGAGGCGATCTGGGACAAGGTCGGCGCCGTCCCCAGCGCTTCGAACGCGCATCCGAAGAAGATGCCCGCCCCAGTGAAGTACTTTTACAAGAAGATTCAGTACTCCGGCTCTGTCGATTACGGCAAGCGCAACAAAGAGCAACCGCTGCCCAAGAGCCTTGACATCCTGCACACTGGTGGAGTCCCCCGCGAGCAGGGGATCACCGTGCCAAGCGAATCGCGCCGGTAGCGAAAGGGAGCCTGTACATGTGTTTTAAGAATCTGCCGATCGAGTTCGATGCTGCGGGGAATGCCACGCTGAAGCCAGGCGTCGCGAACCCGTACACCTACGTCGAGACCCCGGCACCGACACCGATCGAGGACGACCCGGAGCGGATGCGCGAGCTGTTCGCGCGCAACGGGGCGATCCGGCGCGTCGACTTCGACCCGGTGACCCGCGTCGCGGGCGCGCTCGCCTTCCATACCGTCGTCGACCTCGAGAGCCGCCAGGTGATGGAGACCGCTTCGATGGCGACCCTCTTCCGCGGCTACGAGGTGATCCTCAAGGGCCGGGACCCGCGCGACGCGATCTTCATCTCGAGCCGTGCGTGCGGCGTGTGCGGAGGCGTGCACGCCACTAGCTCGGCGCTGGCATGCGAGATGGCCTTCGACGTCACGCCGCCGCCGATGGGCGTGGTTGCCCGCAACCTGCTGCTCTCGGTCGAGTACCTCTACGACCATCCCATCCACCTCGGCCTGCTCGCCGGGCCCGACTTCTCCGAGCCGGCGGTGCGCGAGACCAACCCCGAGATCTGGGAGCGTGCGGAGAACACGCGCACCCGGGGCCGGAACATCCACGGCTACGAGTTCATTCACGAGATCATGACCGATCTCACGCCGCTCACCGGCAAGCTCTACCTCGAAGGGCTTCACTACACGCGGGTCGCGCGAGAGGCGTACGTCCTCATCGGCGGCAAGTACCCGCACCCCCAGACTGTCGTTCCCGGCGGCGTGAGCACGACGATCGACCCCTCCGATCTCAACGAGATCATGCTGCGCGTGATCCAGTACTTCGACTACGGCCGCAAGACGGTCGGGATCTGGAACGACATCGTCGAGTTCTTCTACGAGGTCAACCCCAAGTACCGTGACGTCGGCACGCGGCCGAAGAACATGATCGAGCCCGGCCAGTGGGACGATCCCTACGTCTATGACTCCAACTTCAAGAATGCCGACGACTGGGGTCGCGCACGGTGGGCGCCGGCCGGCGTCATCGTTGATGGCGAGCTCGTCACCACGAGCCTGCAGATGATGAACGCGGGCGTGGAGGAGTTCGTCGAGCACGCGTTCTACGAGGAGTGGACGGGCCCCGGTCACGAGGAGCACTACAAGTTCAAGACCGACCCGGCCGGAAACCCGCTCTCGCCCTACCATCCGTGGAACAAGGAGACGATCCCCAAGCCGGGGGGAACGAACTGGAAGGACAAGTACTCCTGGTCGACCGCGCCCCGCTGGGACCGTCTGGCGATGGAGACCGGTGCCTACTCGCGCCTCTGGGTCGCGGCCGTGTCACCGAACTACCAGCACGGAAAGTTCATCAATCCCACCGGGCACAGCCTCCAGGTCGAGCTGCCCAAGGCGAACCTGAACGGCCCGATCGAGTGGCACGTCCCCGAGCAATGGGGAGCATTTGAGCGTGATCGCGCGCGGGCCTACTGCATCCTCTACACGGCGGCCATCGCCTACGACAACCTGCTGCTCGCCTACGACCTGCTGCGTAAGGGCGGCCCCGACGCCAAGACCTCGACTCCGTTCAAGGTGCCCAAGGATTACCGCATGGGCGTGGGGCTGTGGGGCGCCGGTCGCGGCTACCTCACGCATCACATGACGATGGACAAGGGTCTGATCGAGAACTACCAGATCCTCACCCCGTCGACGTGGATGGCCTCGCCCAAGGACCCGTTCGGAAACCCGGGCCCCTACGAGGAGGCGGTTCTCGCCACCCCGCTGCTGGAGAACTACGAGAAGCCCGAGGACTTCAAGGGCATCGATGTGCTCCGGGCGATCCGCAGCTTCGATCCGTGCATGCCGTGCACCACGCATATCCACACCGACGACCGGACGATCTCGCGCGAGATCATCACCTGTGCCTGTGGAGGGGACGATGCGGGTCACCAGCACTAGGACTGCGGTCCTCGGCGGCACGGGCCACTAGGAACGGCCCGTGCGCGTGCTCGTGGCTGGCGTCGGGTACCGCTTCCTGCGCGACGGTTCGCTCGGTCCCTACATGGCCGACACGCTCGCGCCGCGGGCGGGCAACGGGGTCGAGGTCGAGGATCTCGGCTACCACCCGATCGGCTTCAAGCAGAACCTCGATGACCGGCCGCCATATGACCGGATCATTTTCGTCGCGGGGATTGCACGAGGCCGCGCGCCCGGGACGGTGGAGGCGTACAGCTGGGATCACGCCCTTCCCGACGAGAGAGAGATCCAGGACCGCGTGTCCGAAGCGGTGACGGGAATCATCTCGTTGGACAACCTGCTCATCGTCACGGAGGCGCTCGGTACGCTTCCCGACGATGTGCGGGTCGTGGAGGCGGAGCCGGCCGACGAGAACTGGGGCGAGGGCTTCAGCCCCGAGATCGAAGCAAAGCTGACCGAGATCGAGGAGGTGATATGGAGTTTGACAGCGCCATAGCCGAGCTCGACACGCTCGTGGAGACCCTCGAGCGCGATGACGACCAGCGCGCGCTGTTGCTCCTCCAGCTCGTCGATGCCGTACACCGTCCCGGGCTGGAGTTGCTCGCCGCCGGCGACACCGAGAATCCGATCGCCCAAGCGCTCCTGATGATGTACGACCTGGTGCCGGTCGAGGACCGGATCCAGGTGGAAGAGGCCCTGGACGAGATCCGGCCCTACATCGAATCTCACGGCGGCGAGCTGGAGCTGCTCGACGTCGAGGACGGTGTCGTCCACGTGCGGATGAGCGGTGCCTGCCACGGGTGCGCCGGCTCGGCCATGACGCTGAGGCGCGGGATCGAAGAGAAGCTGCGCGAGCGCTACGAGAACTTCCGCGAGATCGTCGCGCATGAGCCTGAGGCGTCGGCGGGCTCGAACGGAGACGGAGGCTCCCCGCTCCTCCAGATCGAGCACTCAGGTGGAGGGAACGGCGGGAACGGCGGGCAGCTGCTCCAGATCGAGGGCATGCGGCGGCCGGTCTTCGAGGACGTTGGACCGCTGTCTGACCTGGCGCCCGGAGACATGAAGGTGGTCGAGGTGGGTGGCAACTCGATCCTCATGGTCAACGTCGACGGTGAGCCCTACGCATTCAAGAACGGCTGCGCCGTCGACATCGAGCGACCGATGCCGCTCGATGGAGCGCGTCTCGCCGACAAAGTGATCGTATGTCCCTGGCACAACTGCGCCTACGACGCCCGCTCGGGCAAGCGCGTCGACGACCGGCCGGAGGACCCAGCTCTGGCCGTGGTGCCGATCGCGGTACGGGACGGCATGCTCAAGGTCGCGGTCAACGCGGCGTGAGCACTATGTCCCTCACGCCGCCCAAGGGTCCCGCCGAGCGCATGAGCACTATGTCCCTCACGCCGCCCGAGGGTCCCGCCGAACGCATGAGCGCGCCGGCCGTCGCGCCGCCTCCGGCGCGCCAGAAGCGAGTGCTCGTCGCCGGGGTCGGTAACGTCCTTCGCGGAGACGACGGATTCGGTCCCGCAGTCACCGAGCGACTCGGCCACCTGCCCAAGGGGGCCGATGTGGTCGAGACGGGGATCGGCGGGATCGCCCTGCTGCAGGAGATAATGGCCGGTTGCGACGCGCTGGTGCTGATCGACGCGGTGGACCGCGGCGCCGAGCCGGGGACCGTCTTCCTCATCACCCCCGAGGTTCGCGAGGCGGTGCACGTACCCGACGTTCATCTCGCCAACCCCGATCGCGTCCTCTCCATGGCCAAGACGATGGGGGTTCTCCCCGATCGGGTGTTGATCATCGGCTGCCAGCCGCACGATATGGACGAGCTCGGCGCGGGCCTGTCCCCGGCGGTCGAGCGCGCCGTGGGCATTGCCGTTACCAAGGTCGAGGAGGCCGTCAATGGTTGGCTTTAACTCGATCGAAGAGCTGGCTGGAGCGCTCGGCCAGCAGCGGTACCTCACCGATGAGGGGCTGGCCACCATCGTGTTCCTAGCCCTGAAGTTGCGCAGGCCGCTGCTGCTCGAGGGCGAGCCGGGAGTGGGCAAGACCGAGCTTGCCAAGGCCCTCGCCGCCGCCTCGAACGCCCCGCTGATCCGGCTCCAGTGTTACGAGGGCATCGACGTCCATCACGCGCTCTACGACTGGGATTACCCGCGTCAGCTCCTGCAGCTTCGGGCGGGGGGTACGGCGCCGCTGTATTCGAGGGAATTCCTGGTCGGGAGGCCGCTGCTCGACGCCCTGCTTCAGCCCGGCGCGGTCCTGCTCATCGATGAGCTCGATCGCGCTGACGACGAGTTCGAGGCGTTCCTGCTCGAATTCCTCTCCGACTTCCAGGTCACCATTCCCGAGATCGGGGTCATTCGCGCGGAGGTACCGCCAGCGGTGATCATCACCTCCAACCGCACGCGAGATCTCCACGAGGCGCTCAAGCGCCGCTGCCTCTACCACTGGATCGACCACCCTGATCTGAATCGCGAGGTGGCGATTGCCCGCGCCCGCCTTCCCCACGTCAGCGAGCGCCTCGCCGCCCAGGTATGCGCGTTCGTGCAGGATCTGCGGTGGCTCGACCTGTACCGCTCGCCCGGCGTCGGCGAGACGCTGGACTGGGCCGAGGCCCTCCACGTCATGGGGCGCAACCACATCGACGCGCCGATCGCCGACCGGACGCTCGGGACCCTACTCAAGGAGCGCGAGGACCTCAACCACGTCAGGCAGGACGGTCTCGCGGAGCGTCTCACCAAGGCGGATGAACTGGCCGCGGAGCTATATGCGAGGCGGGGTATCTAGATGCTGGGGCCCGAGGTCTTCCAGCCCGCACCCGATCAGGGGATCGTGCGCGCCGCTGTGGCCTTGGCCCGAGCGCTGCGCGCCGACGGACTGAAGGCCAGCGTGGACAGCGAGATGGTGTTCTACCGCGCGCTCGCCGAGATCGACGTGCGCAAACAAGAACACGTCTATTGGGCGGCCAAGGCTACCTTCATCCACGACCCCGACGAGCGCCCGACCTTCGACGCGATCTTCGAGCGCTTCTGGGCCGGACACGCGCTCGAGGTCACCGCCCGGGGCTCCGAGCATGGGGAGAGCGACCCGCGCATGGGCGGAGCACGCCAAGGGGGCGAGTCTCTCCCCCAGTTCCGCCAGGGAGGGAAAGCCGCCGCACCGGTCGACGGACAGCAGAATCGCGCCACGCGCGATATCCCAAGCGCCGACAGTGAACACGGCTCGAGCAACGAGCAGCGCGGAGTGCTGGCGGCGTACAGTCCCGCCGAGTCGATCGGCGAGAAGGCCCGCCTGGAGTACGCGCGCGAGGAGCTCGTGGCCCTGCACAGGCTCGCCGACGCGATCAAGCGAAATGCCCCCGAGCGCCGCTCGCGCCGGCTGCGCCCGGCGTGCCGCGGTTCGGGACTCGACGTCCGGGATACGCTGCGTAACTCGCTCGCGACCGATGGTGAGGCGTTCAGGCTTTCGTACTGCGGTCCCACGCAGCGCCCGCGGCGGCTCCTGTTCATCTGCGACGTCTCGGGCTCCATGGAGCGCTACTCGAGAGTGCTCCTCGGCTCGCTCAAGGCGGCCCTAGGCGCGTCCAGCAACGCCGAGGCGTTCGTCTTCGCAACCCGCCTGACCCGCCTCACCCGCTGGCTCTCGGGCCACGACTTCGAGCGCGCGCTCGAGCGCGCGCGGGAAGCGGTCGCCGACTGGTCCGGTGGCACCCGCATCGGTGGGGCGCTCGGCGAGTTCAACAAGACGTTTGGGCGGCGTGGCTTCGCCCGTGGCGCGATCGTCATCGTCGTGAGCGATGGCTGGGATCGCGGGGACCCGGAGATCCTCGCGAACGAGGTCGCCCGCCTTCAGCTCCAGGCCCGCCGGCTCGTGTGGATCAATCCCCGACCGATGCTCGTCGAGGATCAGCCGCTGGCGATCGGCATGCGGGCGGCGATGCCCTACGTAGATGACTTCGTGCCCGGACACGATCCACGGGCGATCGCCGGACTCGGCACGCTGCTCGCCGACCTCGGCGGCGGACGGCCGCAGCGGCGACGCTCACCTCAGACCAACAACGGATTCGGCTCCGCCGGCCAGGCGGGAGGAGGAAGACCCCATGTCGTTTAGATCAGGTGGTTCCTTTGGCGCGGTCACTGGAACCTTCGCCGCCGGGCCGGCGCCAGGGTTCGCGCCCTCGCTCAGCGAGGTGCACGTCTTCTGGCTGTCGGGCATGAGCTGCGACGGATGCACCGTGTCCATGACCGGCGCGAGCAACCCTTCCATGGAGCAACTCATCGCGGGCACGATCCCGCTCATGCCCGAGGTGCGGCTCCACCACCCGATGCTCGCCGAGCATTCGGGGGGAGCCTTCATGGAGCCCTTCAAGCAGGCGATCGCAGGAACGCTGAGCGCGCCCTACATCTTGGTTCTCGAGGGGTCGGTGCCCGACGATCAGGCGCTGCCCCCGAACGGCGGCTGCTATGCCGCCCTCGGCGTCGGAGGATTTGCCATGAGGCGCGAGAGCGGCCAGTCCGATCGGGTGACCGACTGGCTCAAGGAACTGGCGCCTCGCGCGGCGGCATGCATCGCGATCGGAACGTGTGCGGCGTACGGCGGGATCCCTGCCGCCGCGGGCAACATCACCGGCTCGATGGGCTTGATGGACTTCCTCGGCGCGGGATATCGCTCGGCCGCGGGCATGCCGGTCATCAATGTGCCCGGCTGCGCGCCGATCGGCGACAACTTCACCGAGGTCCTCGCCACCGTCCTGAGCGCGCTGCAGAGCGTCCAGCCGCTGCCCGAGTTCGACGACCTCGGCCGGCCCGCGTGGATGTTCGGCGAAACCGTCCACCGTCACTGCCCCAAGGCGGGGTACTACGAGGAAGGGGTGTTCACCCATAAGCCGGGCGACAACCAGTGTCTGGTGGAGATCGGCTGCTGGGGCCCGGTGGTGCAGTGCAACATCGTCGAGCGCGGCGCCATCAACCACCTGGGTGGCTGCATGGTGGCCGGCGGGCCTTGCATCGGCTGCACCATGCCCGGCTTTCCCGATAAGTACGCGCCGTTCTACAAGTCGCCACCTGGCTCTTTCGTCTCCGGCAGCATCTCGAAGATCTACGGTGGTGGGATCAGGCGGCTACGCCGGATGTCGATGAGATCCGGCAACACGGTGGGGACGAACTGGGACAACGCCCACGAGGTCCCGACACCGTGGGCGTCGGCGGTAGGTCATAAGACGCCGGTCGACAGGATCAATGGCTTCTTCTACAAGAAGCTCCAGTACCACGGCTCCGCCGACCTCGGCGCGAAGGGCCGTAAGACCCCCCTGCCCCAGACCCGCGACATCCTGCGCCAGGATGGGCTCGACTTCGAGCAGCCCGTTCCCGTCCTCGGCGAGTCCGTCAAGTCCCGAGAGGAGCTTTAGCGATGGCGACAAACTTGATCGGCGAGCGCGGCGTCCGGCACGTCGACCTCGACCCGGTGAGCCGGATCGCGGGCGCCCTGTCGTTCCACGCCGAGATCGACCCCAACGGCATGGTGAGGGAGGCCCACGCGTTGGCCACGCTCTTCCGGGGGTACGAGCCAATTCTTCAGGGCCGTGACGTGCGCGACGCCGTCTTCATCTCCAGCCGCGCCTGCGGCGTGTGCGGCGGTGCCCACGCAACCGCTGCGGCACTGGCCTGCGAGATGGCGGTCGGGATCGCACCGCCGCCGATGGCGATCGTCGCCCGGAACCTGCTGTCGGCGATCGAGAACCTGTATGACCATCCGCTCCAGCTCTTCCTGCGTGCGGGCCCGGACTACTCGGAGCCCACGGTGCGGGACGCCACACCCGAGCTGTGGCAGCGTGCCCTGAGCACGTCTGCGCCCGGCCAGGCCACGCACGGGTTCAAGCTGATCTCCGACATCATGACGGCGCTGACCCGAGAGACCGGATCGCTCTACCTCGAAGCGCTGCGCATGTCGCGTTTCGCGCGCGAGGCCTACGTGCTCATCGGAGGGAAGTACCCGCATCCTGAGACGATGGTCCCGTGCGGCCTAAGCTCGACCATCGATACCGCCGACCTGAACCTGATGTTCCTCAGGATCGTCAAGTTCCCCGACTACGCCCAGCGAGTGGTGGCAATCTGGGACGACATCGTCGACTTCTTCCTGGAGGCCGACTCACGTTACGGAGACGCCGGCGTGGGACCGAAGAACTTCATCGACCTCGGGCAGTGGGATGACCCCCTGGCCTACGACGCGAGGTACGAAAACTCCGCCAATTGGGGTGAGCGCCGCTTCGCCACTCCGGGTGTGATCGTGAACGGCAGCCTCGTCACCACGCGTCTGCCGGAGATCGACACGGCGGTCGAGGAGTTCATCGAACACTCCTTCTACGACGACTGGCAGGGTGGCAGTCACCCGGGCCAAAAGGAGACCATCCCGCGGCCGTCGGAGGCCAGGCTGAACGGCAAGTACTCGTGGTCGACGGCTCCACGCTGGCGCAGCAACGCGATGGACACCGGCGCCTACGCGCGCCTATGGACGACGGCGATGGCCAACAAGCTGGCGCACCGTCGCTTCGTCGAGCCGACGGGTCACAGCCTACTGCTGTCGATGCCGCGATCCGGGCTCTCGCCCACCGTGCTCGAGTGGCACCTACCCCAGCGGTGGGGCACGTTCGAGCGCACCCGGGCTCGAGCCTATGCGCTCGCCCACTCGACGCTCGTCGCCTACGAGCACACCCTGATCGCCTTGGATCTCAAGCGCCGCGGCGAGACAAAGGTCGACGGCGAGTCGCGAATGTCCAAGCCATTCAAGATCCCCAAGGGCGCGCGTACGGGGGTGGGCTTCTGGGGATCCGGACGTGGGTACCTGAGCCACCACATGACCATCGACGGCGGGCTGATTCAGAGCTACCAGATCCTCGGACCGTCGACCTGGACCATGTCACCCCGCGACCGGTTCGGGAGGCCGGGGGTGTGCGAGCAGGCCGTAGTCGCCACGCCGCTGCTCAGCGGTGGGTCGCAGGGGGGCTACCTCGACATCCTGCGCACGATTCGCAGTTTCGATCCCTGTATGGCGTGCGCGACGCACTAGCCATGTGCGGGGTCTCGACAAATATTCCCCACGTCATGTGTTTCGCTATATGTTTTGCGCCCACAGCTGGTAAAGTCCCGCCTCGAGCACGGAGAGAGAGATGCTGGTAACAGCCGTAGGACAGACAAAGTGGTGGTTCATCGGGATCGGGATCGGCTTCGCGGTCGTGCTCGTCGTCGTGATCGTGGCGTCGGCGATCCTGGCGCTCGCGGGGCGGATCGGTAACCAGGCGAAGGAAGGGATCGTGCTCATGGACCAGGCCCGTCATTTCACAGTGCCGGTGTGGGAAGTGCAGCGGACGAATGCGCTGCTGACGGTGATCTGGAAGGCGGCGGAGGCCGCGCGGGAGTCACTCGAGGGCAAGGAAACGGAGGCAACAGGATGATCGTAGCCGCCATCACTTCTACCCAGTCCATCATGTGGGAGGTGGCGCTCGGACTAGGACTCGTCGTCGTGCTCGTGGTCATCGCAGTCCTGAGCCTCCTCCGCGGGTTGGTGCGCGACATCGACGATGGCGTTGACCTGCTGTGGATGACGACCAAGCTGCTGGCGCAGAACACCACCGGGCTCTATCAGTTCGCGGGCACGGCGTCGATCGCGCTCGCGCTCCGCGATGAGCTTGTTCGTCACGACAAGATGCTCTCACGCTGATGGACGAGAACCTACTCATACTCCTCAGCGTCCTCGTGATCGTCGCCCTCGTGGCCGTGCTCGCTGTCTTCCTGCTGGTCATCGCGGGTCAGCTCCGCGGGATCGTCGCGATCCTCCAGGAGGTTTCCTGGGGGGCCCGGGCCGTCGAACGCCAGATAAAAGCGGCGCCGGAAAACATTTCCAAGGTCAACTGGGCCCTCGGCCAGATCGCGGCAACCATATCTTCGGCGGCCGACAAGGCCGAGCGAGCTTCGATCGGAGGCCGGCGATGATTCTCTGGTGGATTGGCGTCATCGTGTTCGCGGTGGTCATTGTCCCCGTCGTCATTCTCATCCTGCAGCGCCTGTTGCGGCCGGCGCTTCAGATCCGCGCGTACGCAGACAGCATTGACGCGGACGTCGCCTTGTTCCCGTCGCACATCGCGGCGACGGTGAACGAGCTGGCGACGGCGCAAGGTCTGGTCGCGACAGCCCGTCCGGAGGTCGAGCGTTACGCTCGCGCCCTAGAGAGATTGTGAGGTGAGCCGATGC